>SLSN01000057.1 GCA_007130415.1 Patescibacteria group bacterium | reverse complement strand
TTGATTCAATAATAACAATGCTTCCCTTTTTAAGATATTTTGCCACCAATCTTGTTGCACTTATGACATGGGTATAATCTGGTGTGTAATCATCTAAAACTGGGGTTGGCACACAAATTACAAAAATGTCTGTATCTGAAAGTATTTTTTCATCAGAAGATGTTTCAAAATCTGTTTCTTTTAATTCTTTTTCACACAATTCATCAGTAATTGGACATTCCTTTTTTTTAATAGCTTTCAAAATTTTCTCATTAATATCATAACCAAATGCTTTGTATTTACCTGACTTACCTACTGCACATAACAAAGGCAAACCTACATAACCAAGTCCTAGAACAGTAACTTTTTTCATTTTTTAGGTTTTTTAAAGTGAAATAACTGATTATATCGAAATAACTGAGATTAAGAAACCTTAATTACCGCCAAAAACCTCAGAAACTGTAAAAAATTCCAAATTCAATCTTTCAGCTTCGTCAATTAAATGATTTAACATCTCGTAACTTACTGAATAATTACTAGGCTCTTCAACAGCAATACTATGTCCATACATCAGAACAATCAAATTTTCATTCTTAGCTCTCTTCAAAACTTCAGTTATATCTTTTTTAGAAACACCTCTTCTAAAATCTAAACTACCAGCAGACAAAATTCTCTCACAAATATTATCAGTAAAGATTCTATTGCTTTTGGAAGTAAGAGTTCCTGTATATCGAACACTTGAATATTTTTCTAAAAGTAGCATATCAGCATTTTCAGTACCTACACCAAAAGGATATGAAAAAGAAAGAAGATTTAAACCTAAAAACTTTCCAAGTTCATATACAGAATCCACTTCTTTTTCAAGGTATTCTTCTAATGTATTTTTTAAAAGAAATTCCTTCAAATTTAAGTGATTCATGGTATGGTTAGCCATTTCATGTCCATAATCCTGCATTTGCAAAAGTTTTTCCAAAGACTCTGAATCCTCTTCCAATTTAAAAAGGTGAGTTAGATAGAAAGTCGCTTTAACTCCCCTGGGTTCAAAAATGTCTAGATGAGCAGCATACCAACCTTCCACAGACAAATCATCAAAACTTAAGACAACGCCACCTTTTTCTACTCTACAATCTTCACTTATAACTTCGGAAATATTTTCTTTATCATAAAATAAAAAATATACGTAAGAAATAATGAGTATGCAAAATACAAGCAAAGCAAAGGTTTTAAATATTTTCTTCCTGTTCTCCTCCATTGGACAAACATTATATTCAACTTCTCTACATTTTTCAATTTGTCCTAATACAAAAGAATATATATAATCAGCTATGATTAAAACACTAAAGAAGATTTTAATTAAGAAAATACAGTTTCTCTCAATATTTATATCCCCTAATCCGAAGAAAATAACTTTCATAAGAAAGTATTACTCTGGTAGCAATGTAACTCCTGTTTATGAAAAAATGAAAAACAACAAAAAGGGTATTGAGGTTGAATTAATACACAATCATCCAGATGACATGAATATTTTCAACCAAACGAAACTTTACTTCAAACTTTTGAAAAGCAAAGTCATTGTTACTACACACGGAGTTTCTTTCAAAACAAAGAAAAACATTACTTTTGACCTTTGGCATGGTATCCCGCTTAAAGGGTTAAATTTGATGGATAACAATGAAAAAAATCCAATGGCATTTAAAAGCCTAGATTATTTTAGTAGCTATTCAACAACAGTAAACACGCTTTTTAACTCTTGTTTTGGAATGAAAGCTGAAAACTACAAAATTCTTGGTAGCCCTAGAAATGATTATCTCTTTGACAAAGAAGACGAGAAAAAATACAAGGAGATTTTAGAATGTAAAAATAATGAGAAAATAATATTTTACATGCCAACATTCAGAGAGAACGTCAATGAAGAATTTATTGCGAACCTAGCTTTTGAAAAATTTGATCTTGAAAAATTTAATGATTTTCTCAAGAAGAACAATCTAAAATTTATTTTAAAACCGCATCCAAATGACAACAAAGTTTGGATTAAGCTTTTCAATGAAAAAAATCTTTCTAACCTATTTCTTTTAACAGAAGAAATACTTGGGAAAGAAAAAGTCGAGCTATATAAATTACTGTCTATTTCAGATCTTTTAATAACAGATTACTCTTCAATATATACTGACTATTTACTAGTTGATAAGCCAATGATTTTCATTCCAACAGATCTCGAAGAATATACCAAGACTAGAAACATACTTTTAGAACCATATGATTTTTGGACACCAGGCCCTAAATGTTTCAAACAAAACGAATTAGAGCGAGAAATTCTAAAAAGTATTGAACAAAAAGACTATTACAAAAAAGAAAGAGAAAACCTCAAGAAGATTTTTCATAAATATGCAGATAATAAATCCACAGAAAGAACAATAAAATTCTTAGAATCCCTACTTACTTAGACTCCTTAATACCATTTTTAATATCGGTGGTTGAAATATCTTTGGTCCTTGGTAGATAGACAACTTCACAATATTCCTTCAAAAAATCAAATTCTCCCTTCCAATCATCACCCATAACAAAGACATCAATGTTATGTTTTTTTACATCCTCTTTTTTTTGTTCCCAGTTTTCTTCAGGTATCACTTCATCAACATATTTAATTGCCTCAACAATTTTTTTTTTTTTTTTATATGTATAAACAGATTGCTTATGCTTTATAGCATTGAACTCATCTGTAGAAACTGCAACTATTAAATAATCTCCTAATTCCTTCGCTCGACGAAGTATATTAATATGTCCAATGTGTAGTAAGTCAAAAGTACCATAAGTAATTACACGCTTCATAAATAAAAGTAAAAAAATTAATTAGGGTTAGGTGTAATATAACAAAAAAGAAAAAAATAATATATAATCACCTAAACATGAACAAACTACTTACACTACACAACGTAAAAAAAATTACCTCCATATTCGCAATTTTGTTCGTTGTCATATTGTATACCATCATAAAAGCACCGTACTTTGATCAAAATTTCACGGGTGAGCACCCAATGAAATACAGTGCATATGTAGAACCAGCAATATACATGGTTGAAAACAATGACTTCTCCTGGAACCAAAGAACATATTACGCAGATCCAATAGAAAATCCCAAAAGTATTTACGAGACATTACCACAATTTCCGAAAATTGAATGGTCAATTGCAACAATGATGAAAGTTTTTCCAAATTTTTCAATTGAAACAAATACCAGATTAGTAATGCACTTAATTGGAATAATGATTTTAGTTTTTTCCTTTCTTAGTGTAAAAGAATTAACAAACAAAAAAATTGCTTTTTTCTTCTCACTACTACTAGCAACAAACCCAATCTTTGGACTTGCAACATTCGTAACCGTCTATGACAGCGTCATACTAGCAATACTCTTTGCATCTCTCTACTTTCTTGCACTCTTTTTGAAAAACAGAAAACCTCTTTACCTACTAGCAATAGCTGGAGCTCTTCTGGGGTTTGGACTAGCTGCAAAGGTTACACTGCTAATTTGGGCAGTACCAATAGTTCTAATCCTCAT
>SLSN01000003.1 GCA_007130415.1 Patescibacteria group bacterium | reverse complement strand
TTCACAATTTTAATGCTTTCCAATTCTGGAGAATGAAGTGGAATAATTTTTTCAACTCCAATACCATATGAAATTTTTCTTACTACAATATTCTTGCTCAAACCAGTACCTCTAATTGAAAGAACAATACCTTTAAAAATCTGAGTCCTTTCTTTACTACCCTCTTTTATCTTCAAATGCAGCTCTACAGTATCTCCAACATTTACCTTCGGCAAATCTTTGTAATACTTATTCTCAACTTTTTTCAGTATTTTGCTATCCATATATATACATTGTAAATTTAGCTATATTCTTTTGGGATGGATGATTATAGAATAATTTTGGAAAATATGCCACAATGTAGCAGAATAATTTTAATAAATCACTAGTGAAATACAAAAAGAAGGTTTTGTTAATGATTTTGGATGGTCTTGGAGTCGCACCGAAGTCTGAAGGCAATGCAGTGACATTAGCAAATCCTGAGAACTTAGCTAAATTGTGGGAAGTTTATCCAAGAACATATTTAGATGCTTCAGGAGAGACAGTGGGATTGGTAGAAAATACTAATGGAAATAGTGAGGTCGGACATTTAACTATTGGCTCTGGGAAAGCACATTATCAAAATTTATTAAAAATCAATAATGCCATTAAAAAAGGCATATTTTTTTCTAACCAAACCCTATTAAATCTTTCAAAACACAGTAAGAACAACAACAGCAGGATACACCTCATGGGATGCTTAAGTGATGGGGCTGTACATTCACACATTAATCATTTCATAGCAATCTTAGAATTTTTAAAAAGAGAAAATTTTAAAGGTGAAGTCTTAATCCATGCTTTTACCGACGGTAGAGATAGTCCACAAAGATCAGCCAAAAAATATCTATCTTTACTTGAAGGGAAAATGAAAGAATATGGAATTGGTAGAATAGCTACTGTATGTGGTAGAGCTTATGCTATGGACAGAAATCAAATTATGCACAGAACTCAAAGGGCTGCGAGATTACTTTTAAAAGGAAATGGAGAACATTCAAGAGATTGGGAATCTGCTATAGATAAGGCATACAACAAAGGACAAACTGATGAGTATATAAGTCCGATATGCATATTCGAAAAAACATCTAGGGAATCAATTATTAAAGATAATGACGCTGTGCTATTTATGAATTTTCGACCCGATAGAGCTCTACAGATAAGCAAGGAAATAACTCAGAGTGAATTAAAAAATATCTTTTTTGTTGGGATGGCAGAGTATGAAAAAAAATATCCAGAAAATATTGTTTTTCCTAAGGAATATTTGTCTTTACCACTTGGAAGGATCATCTCTGAGGCTGGACATAGGCAGTTTAGATTAGCTGAGTCAGAGAAATTTCCTCATGTCACTTACTTTTTTAACGGTGGTCAACCAATACAATATCCAGGAGAAGAAAGAGAGGCTATTCCTTCACCTGATGTTGTAACATATGACTTAAAGCCTGAAATGAGTGCCTACAAAATATTGGCTAAATTCAAAGAAACTGTAGAAAAAGGTAGAAAAGATTTTAAATTCGCTGTAATTAATGTAGCTAATTGTGACATGGTCGGACATACGGGTAATATTGATGCTGCAATCAAAGCAGTTAAAGTTGTGGATGATGTCGCTATGCAAATGGTTAAGTTTGCGAAAGCATTTGGTTGGACAACAATTATTACTGCAGACCATGGTAATATTGAAAGGATGATAGAGCCTTCAACACAATTGCCAAACACTGAACATTCTCAAAATCCAGTACCATTTTTAATAGTAGATGACGAAGTGAAAAGAAGAAATCCTGTTCAACTAAGACTTGGAAATTTAACAGACGTTGCTCCTACAATACTTAAGCTCATGGATGTAGAAAGACCAAGCAATATAACTGGTCGGAGTTTAATATAGCTTGACATTTCTCCATAATTTGACAATACTATAATTAAACTATATGGATAATATACTGCTCAATCCTTTAAACAAAAAAATATTGATAATGGTGGTGGTAGTATTTTTCGTCGGAATTTTTACTACTGGCTTTCGAAACAGCCCAGCTACTCATCAGAAGGTATATATGTATGAAGACAAGAAACAAAACCTTGAGAGAGCTTTTGATGATAAACCTCTAGATTATACAAGCCCTCTAGATATTGAGTTTTTACCATTGGGTGAAGTTGAGGAGGAATTGCAAAAACGAGAATATACAAAACTCTATGTAAAAGCTGATTCCAATTTCGATCAAAAGGTTAAAAATATTGAAAATTACATGGGAAGAAGGAACGCTCCCCTTAAGGATGAAGCTTACTACATTGTTATGATAGCTAATAAATATGAAATCGACTATCGTTTGGTCCCTGCAATCTCAATAATTGAATCAAGTGGTGGTTTAAAGCTATATCGTCAATACAACGCTTGGGGTTGGGGCGGTGCAAATGGCTTTACTTTTGAAAACTGGGAACACTCCATATACGTTGTATCAAGAGGTTTAGGAGGTTACTATTCAATGGGCTTAGATACACCCAGAAAAATGGCTCCCAGATACAATCCTCATACTCCAAATGAATGGGGAGCAAAAGTAGAAATGGTTATGAATCAGATTGGTCCAGCGCTTTAAACTTTAGTATATCTCCTTGCTCTAAATCATGTCTCTCTACCCATCCAGCATTTAACTCTATTACATATTGAGCTTTCTTGGGGGAGGTATAGGTTGGACATGGATCTTGTTCACAAATAGGTACACTTTCAATAATGTGCACTACTTCAAAATCGCTATTAAAAAAAATAATATCCAGGGATATCAAGGCATCTTTCATCCAAAATGAAAGTTCTTCTATCTCTTCATCATAGACAAAAATCATACCATGGTTTTCTTCTAAGTACTCACGTCCAGACAGACCAATACTTTGTAAAAAGGAATTGTCTGCCACTTCCAACGTGATTTCTTGATCAACTAACTGAGCATTTATTATCCTTAAACTCTCTTCTTCATCTATGAAATAATTGAGAGCCAAAATAATAACAAGCAAAACAGCAAGCACGACAATTAATTCTATAAAAGTTTTCTTAAGAATACCCATAACCCTATGATATAATCTTTTACATGAGAAAGAAAGTATTTGTAGCTATATCAGGAGGGGTAGATAGTGCCATATCAGCAAAACTACTGCAAGAAGAGGGTTATGACGTCACAGGTGTTTTTATGAAAAATTGGTCTGATGAAAACCATGGCATTAAACATGAATGTCCGTGGCAAAAAGACTTAGAAGACACGATAAAAATTTGCGAAACTCTTGGTATAACTCATAAAACATACAATTTTGAAATAGAATATAGAAAATATATTCTAGAAAACTTTTTTGAGGAATATAAAAAAGGTAATACTCCTAATCCAGATGTACTTTGTAACAAATATATAAAATTTGATTCTTTTCTTAAAAAAGCCCTAGGACAAGGAGCAGACTATATTGCGACTGGACACTATTCAAACACAAGAAATGGCAAACTTTTTAAAGCGAAAGACAAGAATAAAGACCAAACATATTTTCTACATAGACTTACAAAGCAACAACTTGAAAAAAGCATTT
>SLSN01000014.1 GCA_007130415.1 Patescibacteria group bacterium | reverse complement strand
TTTCTTTTTGGAGGAGAAAATTCGCAATACTTTTATACTTTGGATGAATTAAAGGAATTAGGTGTTGTCCCAGAAAACAGTTTAGTCTCTACAGGAGCTGGGTATTGGGGCAATGAGGAAATAGGTTACAAAGTTGCCTTTTGTATTAGGGATGTGGGCATTTATTCTGCCTTGGCTTTGATGGGTTTGCTTCTTGTGATTTTTATGAACGTAAAGAAAAAAATTGTAAGGGTACATTGGTCTATTATATTACTCCTGATGTTACCTATGGCTTTTGATGGTATTTTTCAATTTGCTGTTATGTTTTTTGATATAGCTTGGGTACCAGAGGCGTATCTTCTTAGTATGCATAAAAAATTAATTACCGGTATCTTGTTTGGTATTGGTGCGGCTCTGTTTGTTTTTCCAAATTTGAAAGACGCATCAGGATTAGGGTATAATGAAAAAGAGTAAAATTTTTATTTTATCGCTTTAAAACCTATGGCAAAAGAATTTTCAATGAAGATGAATAAGTCGAAGATAGATCTTACTGAAACTGAATCAGAAAAAAAGGAAAGTGAGAAAAAAACTGCGTCTTCATCCTTAAGTAGTAACAGTAGGGAGAAGGTTGTTAAGATTGAAATTCCACCAAAGACAATAATTACGGTTGTTTTGGTAGTAATAGGTTTGTATCTTTTTGTTAGATTAATAAATGTTTTTATTATATTGTTTTTTGCTATGGTTTTGGCTTCTGCAACACTCCCTTTGATCAGCAGTATGGTTAAAAAAGGTCTTCCTAGGTGGTTCTCTATAACTGCGGTATATGTTCTTTTGATATCTTTTTTGTCGGCCTTGGTTTTTCTTATTGTTTTCCCTTTGGTTTCTCAAACTGCACAATTTAGCGAAAAAATAGTTAACCTCTCTGAGTCTTCTTTGGAATCTCTTGAAGAGTTACAAATACCAGCTTTGGGTATAGATGGCGCAGAATTACAGCACTATTTTTTGGAGCATATCGAAAAGGTTTCTAAAGAAATAATACCCTCTACTGCTGGTGCAGTTACAGCAATTTCAACGACAGTAGATACTCTAGTTGGTGTTGGAGGTGTTATTGTAATGATTTTAACGATATTTATACTTTCTGTATATATCGTTGTTGATCACGATCGCGTAGTTGATCTGATATTGATCAGGATACATGAAAAGGAAAAAAGAGAAAGAATTCGTGAACTTATTGTTGATGTTGAATACAAATTAGGTCGATGGTTGGTTGGACAAAGTATTGTAAGTTCTGTAGTGGGTTTTTTAACTTGGACAGTGTTAATGGTTTTTCAAGTGCCCTTCGCTCTTCCTTTAGCAGCGTTGGCTGCTCTTTTTGAGGTTATGCCCAATTTAGGACCTGTTCTTGTATCTATACCAATTACATTAATTGCCCTTTTGGCTCATGGTCCTGTGGTAGCTGTTCTTGTATTAGTTTCTTACATTATTATTCAGCAACTTCAAAGCTATCTTTTGAGCCCAAGAATTATGGGTAAAGTCGTTGGGCTTCATCCATTGGTTATATTTATAGCTATGATTACGGGTTTCACCCTTGCTGGGATAATTGGGGCTGTGTTAGCAATTCCTAGTTTGGTATTATTGAAAATAGGTTACAAGTTTTATAAAGACTTGCAAAAGTTGAAGGCAAAAGGTATGGTTTAGGGATAATATAAATTTTGAAACTGCCTAAGTAAATGTCCAAAACATCATATTTTTATGAAGATTTCTCCGCAAAAGATTTAGACGAGTCTGTTGTCGGTCGTAAAGGTATAAGTCTTTTTAAATTAAAAGAGGCTGATGTGCCTGTACCTCCTTTCTTTGTTGTTTCCCCTGTAGTTTTTGATGGTTTGGTGTACAATGCATTTGGTAGTGATATTGAAAAGTATATTAAGGAGAAAAATCTTCCAGATCCTTTAGATGTTGAAAAAATTCTTTTAAGAACGGATTTCCCTCCGGATATAGAAGAAGAATTATTTAAGGAATATGCAAAGCTCTCGGGTTTTAATGATGCATGGGTTGCTGTTCGTTCGTCTGTTGTATATTTACCAAATAACAGAATTTTGTTTTCTGGGGTTTTTGCTACTGAAGTTAATGTTCGAGGTTTTGAAGAAGTTCTTAAAGCAATTAAGACTGTTTATGCATCAATTTTCCGAGATTCAGTTGTTTTTTACGCAAAGAATCATAATGTTGATCTTTCTAAGATAAAAATGTCAGTTGTTGTTCAGAAGATGGTTCAGGCGGAAGTTTCTGGAGTTACCTATACCAAGGAATTGATAACGCAAGATGAATCAAAGATGAGTATTGAGGCAGTTTTTGGTTTAGGTGATGTTATTTCAAATGGAGAAATTACACCGGATAGATATGTCTTGAATAAAAAGGATCTAACTTTTTTAGAAAAAAAAGTTTCCCCTCAAGAATGGATGAATATTAGGAAGTTGAACACTAAGGGTCAAGGAGGGGTTGAAAAAGTTAGTATTTCAAGTTCCTGGAGTCATCAGCAAAAACTCGAAGATAGGTTTTTAAAGGAAATTGCAAAAATCTCTTTATTAATAGAGGATAGTTTTGGAAGGTCGCAGAACATTGAATGGGTTTGGGAAGGTGGTAAAGTTTGGGTTATACAAAATAAGTTTGTATATACTCCTCAGGTACCAAAGCCACAGGAAAAGAAATTTTCCAATGTTATTTTACATCCCGTTTTAGATGCTGTGAAGCAAAAGAAGCAGGAGGAGATTCAAAAAGAAGTGGAGGAAAAAGTTTGTGAGGATAAGGTGTAAGAGAAAAAAGTTCAAAAACAAAAGAAAAAGATGACAGAACTGGATGAAAAAATAGCAAAACTTTCCAATAAGTTTGAGGAATTCGCAAAGAAAAAAACTCTACAAGAAAGTAAGAAGATTGAAAAATTATCTGAGGATATACGAAAAGAAAAGAAAGAAATAACGGAGAATGTTTCGAAGAGTTTAATCAAGGAAAGTTTGAAAGTTAAGAACTTTAAATTTTTGACTTCTGGTGTTGGTGTGAGTGGTGGTAATAAAATAGGTCAGGTAATTCATGTTAATTCCAAGAATTTTAAAGACCTTGTAATTTCTAAAGAAAATATTCTTGTAATAAAAGAAATTTTCCCTGGTGTTGAAAATGCGATGTTTCTTTCAGGAGGAGTTTTAATGGATTTAGGTGGATACTCAAGTGACATCTCTATGCTTTGCAGGGAATTTAAAATTCCTGCAATTGTTGGCGTGAGAAATTTACAGAGAATTATCAAAGAGGGTTCTTTTGTTAAGATGGATGCCAATTCTGGTGCCCTTTATATCTACGATGAGAGTGAGAAAGAAGAAGAAAAAAAAGAGCAAGAAGTTGATTATGAGGTTGTTATTGATGCTCAAGCTATTAAAAAGGAAGAAAAGAAAGAGGAAGTTAAAAAAGAAGAAAAGAATTTGCGAGAGGATTTCACTCAAGTACCTGATATACCTACCACAGCAACTGATGTGTATATCACGTCTAAAGATATTACTAGTTTAAGTAAATATGTTTTGGAAAATTGTAGTGGTTTAGTATTTTTAGATTTAGAAGAATTAATGTTAAGTGAAAAGCGTCATCCTTTAGCTTTTGTTGAGGATGGGCAAGCTGTTGAATATACTAATTTACTTGCTAAAAAAGTTGATTCAATAGCAGATATGTTTTCTGGTAATGAAATAATTTTATCCTTAGGAAAGTTTCGTTCACAAGATTTTGCTGCTTTAACAAAAGGTAAGAGTTTTGAAAATGATGAAGCTACTAAAGGTGTTATGAGATATCTACAAAATCCGGAGTTTACAGAAATTGCTTTGAAGATAATTTCTAAAGCTAGGAATGTATATCGTAACAAAAATATTTCTCTTGCTTTGCACAGCCCTCTTTCTAAAGAAAACATGATTTCAATTAAAAAGAAAATTCTTTCTTCTGGGTTGAGAAGGAATTCAAGTTTTAAACTTTATGCGGTTATTGAAAATCCTTCTGAGGTTCTTTTGGTTGATGATATTGTTGATGCCAATATTGATGGCTTAGTAATTAATACTCCAAATTTAGCGAAACAAATGCAGGGGCTTTCACCTTACGACGAAAAGGCGATTTATAGTTTGGAAACAAGCAGTCTTTTTAAGACTTTGGAAACTATTTATCAGAAAGTTAAAAATACGAAAGCTACGATAATAGGGATAACGGAAAATAATGAAAAGCTTGTAAAAAAATATGTGGAACTTGGTGTATGTGGTTTAGTTGTAGATGGAGAAAAGTTTGTAGACACTAAAAAAATAATCTCCGTTAAAGAAACGGAGATTATACTTTCTAGAGCAAAATTCTAGTATCGTTCCCTAACCATTACATTTGTGTATCCCCTCCATGATTCCGTAATACTGATTTCTCCTCGTCTAAAATCGTCATCTTCCAACTCATTTTCAAAATTTATAGAAGCACTGTCATCTTGTCTACTCTTACTTGTAATGACCCAATCTGTTTCTTCCATTGTTTCTTCATACCATAGAAATGCTTCTTCAACAGATGATGAGGTCATAATATTTACACTTACAAACCAATTATCAAAAGAAGAATCTCTAATTGTTCCACCAGATAAAGGAATATCTTCTGGGAATCTGTCAGAGAGTAAATTTTGCTCTAATAGTTCACCATCTACTTTTGGATATTCACTTTCCTCTGCTTCATCTTCCCAAGTTTCCTCCTCAAACTGCTCTATCTCTTCCATTTCTTTTTCAACCTCTTGTCCTATTTGCTCCCAAACATCTGTAGTTTCTTCAACTTTATCCGTTGCACTTCTATATGCGAAAAAAGCAACACCACCACAAAGTAGTAAGATAACTAGGACTACAGCCAAAACAATCATCACTATTTTACCACCACCTCCCTTTTTCTTTTCTACCTTCTTTGTTTCAGTCGTCTCTACTTTTACTTCATTATCTTTTTTTTCTGCCATAAATTAATTTTTTAAAATTTAAATATTCTTAGTTCGAATATATAACAAAAAAAGATTTTTTACAAATTTCTTGATATACTTCTGAACATGCAAGAAACTCCAATGATGCAACAATTCAATGGTTTTAAAAGGCAATATCCTGATAAGGTGGTTCTTTTTCGCATGGGAGACTTCTTTGAAACTTTTGGTGAAGACGCTAAGATAGCTTCGAAAGTTTTAAATATTACTTTGACATCTAGAGATAAGAAGAAAGATTCGCCTCCCATGGCCGGTTTTCCTCATCATGCTTTGAATCAATACTTACCAAAATTTGTAAAGGTAGGATATTGTGTTGTTGTTGTAGACCAGTTGGAAGACCCTAAATTAGCGAAAGGAATTGTAAAAAGAGGAGTTACTAGAATAGTGACACCAGGTACTTTAGAGGAAGATGAAAGCTCTTACACAAAGAATATTTTTCTGGTCAGTCTTCATAAAATTAAAAATACTTTGGGTATAGGGGTAATAGATATCTCTACTGGAAATTTGAAAGTTTGTGATTGTCCTTTTTCTGATGAAAATGTAAAAAGAGTTTTGAATTTATTTGATCCTGGAGAAATATTGTTGTTAGACAATGAACAAGATATCTCTTTGTCAGGTCATGTCGTGCAATTTCTAGAGGCTGATTTTGTTAAAAGTGGAGATTATGAAAAAGTGCTCAAGGATTTTTATGAAGTTAGAGGGCTAAATTCTCTAAATTTGAAACGTACTCTACCCTCTTGCGTTTGTGCAGGTATGATTTTGGATTACGTAACTGAAACTCAAAAAACAAATCCAGAGCATATTTCGAAACCAGAATTTTTTAATTTAGATGGAACGATGTATTTAGATTCTTCAACTATTCGAAATCTTGACCTTGTATACAATTCTACTACTGGCTCTACTCAAGGTTCTTTGCTTTCAATTATTGGAGATACAAAAACGAACATGGGTATGAGAGAGCTATATAATTGGATACTTAGCCCACTTTTAGATTACGAGCAAGTAAATAGGAGGCTGAACATTGTGGATTATTTTTTCCAAAATGTTGAACTTTTAAATGAAGTAAGGGAGATATTAGGTAGGGTTAGTGATTTGGAAAGATTGGTAGGTAGAATTGGTTTGAACAGAGCTAATGCTAGAGATTACAAAGCCATTGAGTTGTCTCTGTTGGAGATAGAAGAACTTTTTGGGAAATTAAAGGATTTAAATAAAAAATATGGTGTTTTTTCTCATGAGCTTTTTGATTATAAAACAGAGCAATCTTTAAAAAAATTAGAAGAGAGAATTAATGAAGTAATAAAAGAGGATCCTCCTCTTTTAATAACAGAGGGTTTTTTAATTAAAGATGGTTACAATGAAAAGGTTGATGAACTTCGTAATATATCAGGAAGTAGTAAAAATTGGGTTAAGGAGTTTGCAATAGAGGAAAAGAAGAAAACAGGGATAAGTAATTTAAAGATAGGTTTTAATAGGGTTTTTGGATATTACATAGAAGTTAGTAAAGTTAATCAATCAAAGGTTCCAGATGAATATATAAGAAAACAGACTTTGGTTAATAGTGAAAGATATATAACTGAGGAATTGAAAGAAAAAGAAGACGAAATTTTAAATGCGGAATCAAAATTATCTGAGTTAGAGTTTGAATTGTTTCAAGAATTTCGTACAGAAACTCTCCCCTATATCGAAAACATAAAGAAAATAGCTCGTGAAATTGCATTTTTGGATGTATTACAAGGTTTTGCTAATTGTGCAATGCAAAACAATTATGTTAAGCCTGAAGTTTTGAATATTGGTGTTGGTGACAAGGTAATAGAGATTAAGGAATCTAGACATCCTGTGGTTGAAATTTTAAGTGAAGAAGAATTTGTTTCAAATGATATTTTACTCAACGATGGACAAAGAAGGATGAATATTTTGACAGGTCCGAATATGTCTGGAAAGTCTACATATATTAGACAAATTGCACTTTGTGTGCTACTTGCTCAGGTAGGTTCCTTCATACCAGCTTCATCAGGAAAAATTACAATGGTGGATAGAATCTTTACCAGGGTCGGTGCATCTGATGATTTGATCAGAGGTAGAAGTACTTTTATGGTTGAGATGGATGAAGCTTCAAATATTTTAAATAATGCAACTGAAAATAGTTTGGTAATATTAGATGAAATAGGTAGAGGAACAAGTACTTATGATGGAGTTAGTATTGCATGGGCTTTAGCGGAATATTTAATTAAAAAGATTGAAGTGAGAACAATGTTCGCAACTCATTACCACGAATTACTTGCTTTGTCCGAATCTAGTCCTGAGTTAATAACAAATTTAAATGTTCAAGTGGATGAAGATGAAGAAAAAGAAGAAGTTGTTTTTCTTCGAAAAATAGTACAAGGAGGTACTGATAGGAGTTATGGTATACATGTAGCTAAGTTAGCAGGTTTACCTGATGATGTGGTTAAAAGAGCTTATGAGATTTTAACTTCTTTTGAACAAACAGCAATGTTTAGTAAGAAGAATGTGAATATCCCTACACAAGAAAAAGTGGAAAAGAAGGTGCAGCAAGAGGAAGAAGTCAATCAGCTCTCCTTTTTGCCTGATGATAATAGTCGTTTATTGCGAGAGTTGAAGAAGCTGGATTTAGAAAAGTTAACCCCTATAGAGGCGTTGAATAAGTTGAACAAGTGGAGAGAAAAATATCTTAATTAAAAAAAATAATTCCATATGTTTTCTGTAAAAACGGAAAATATACTGTTGAATTATTTTATTTTGCTATTTACAGTTTGTGTACTTTTTCTTGAACATTTTTCTCCCCTACTTTTTATTCTACTTTTCATTTTCATGTTTTCTGGGATTCTATTGTTTTTTGATAAATATTTCTTTTTTAAGCTATTATTCTTATTTGGTATTTTGTTGACAATCTTCTTTCTCTTTTCTCTACCAACTTTAAATATTTTATATCTTTTAATACTCTTTGTCGCCATTTCGCAAATTTGTTCCTCTTGTGCATATTTTTTCCTTCTACCCCTATTCTACCTATATTTTAATTTTTTCGAAGCATATCTTCTTATTTCAATATTTATACTAATCCTAGTTTTTACATTTTTCTTTGGTATAAAAAGATTAAACAAAGAATTCCATCGTAAACTTTTTTCTAAGGAAGTGGAATATAATTTTTTGAGACATGATATTAGTAATCTATGTACTATAGTTTTTTTTAAGAATAAGGATAAGAGTTTAGAGCCTATACTCGAAGAAATGAGATTGAATTTACACCCTGAAACCAATTCTTTAAAAATTTCAGTGGCTGGACTTTTGAGAGCTAGCGTTTATCTTTTAGAGTATGATTTTAATTTAAAAATTAAAGACAACTTTTTTCTTTTGGGGGATAATTTGTCTTGGATATGTTTTTTTTATTACCTTTTAGAAAACTATGCAAAAAAGGGTTCAACTATAGTTGTGGTTAAAGATTCAGTTTTTGTAGCGCTAAAAAAAGGTGATAGAAAAGAATTGGATGAATTTCTTGCGAATCATTTTGTTAGGGAGAGCGTTGAGATTAAAGATAATGTTTTGAAATTTAATTATGGTATGTAATATCCTATGCCGTATTTTGTTTTAATGAAGGGGTTGCCGGTATTTGTTTTAAGTTTTTTCTTTAACCTATTTACAGAAACAATTACGGATTTGTTATTTATATCTATGAATTTTTTTGATGAAAGAAATTGAGTTAAAGCATTTAAATTACCAAAACCTTCATGTTCAAAAAGATATTGTAGTAAAAGAAATTCTGTTTTTGTAAGTGGTATTTCATAACTATTGTGCAAAAATCTCATGTTTCTGGTATCGAGTGTGAGATTTTTATATTTTATGTTTTTTAAACCAGAGCCTATCAACCCTAAATGTTTTTTAACTCTTATGTCTAGCTCATGAGGGTGAAAAGGTTTTATTAAGTATTCATCCGCACCAAATTTGAAAGCTTCGACTTTGTTTATGACTTGATTTATTTTGCTTATTACTATGATTTTTGTGCTTTTGTATTCGTCACTCTTTTTTAATTCCTTGCATAGGTCGATGCCGTTGCCATCAGGCAGGAGTAAATCTAAGCAGATTAGATCAAAATAGGTTTTTTCCAAAGCTTGTCTTGCCCATTTTATTTTATCGGCTACTTGAACTTCGTATTGCTTGTTTTTGCTTAGGCAGCGCTCAATTAGGTAGGACATCCTTTTATCGTCTTCAACAACCAGTATGTTGTAGTTTGAGTTTACCTTTTGCATATCTTCTGGGTAATATGCAGTAATTATAGTACGCAATTATTACAAAATAATTACATTTTGCTTTCCTGTTTTCATATCCTTCTCAATGTATTGCTTTTTTTCTAGTTCATTACTCCCCATTATTATTACTTTGTCTATATTTTTTTTGTTTGCAAACTCTAAGCTTTTTGTAAGAGATTGTTTTTCTAGTCCTTCGACAACAATATTGTTTTCTTGTTTTAGTTTTTTTGAAATCTTAGAAAGATACATTTTAGTTTTTTCCTCTATTATTGGTATGTAATAGGTTGTGTTTTCTTCTACTTCTAGGTTTTCTAAAAGCCCCCAATTCTCTAAGAAAAGTTTTAATGTTTCATCTCCTGGTGCTACTCCTACAGCTGGGATATTGTAGTCTCCAAAAAGTTTTCCAAGCCCATCATACCTTCCTCCTCCAAAAAGAGCTCTGTTGTTTTGAGGAGCATTATCATATACCTCGTATACAATTCCGTTGTAATAGTCAAAGCCCCTGACTAGGCTTGGTTTGAATTCTATCCATTTTTCATATCCTTCTTGTTTTAAGATTTCAAGTAGTTGTTTAAGCTCTTTGGATACTTCATCATCTAGTGGTACATTCCCCTGCATAAATGAGTCAATTTGTTGTATTTGTTTGTCGTTTAGTTTTTCTTTTTTAAGTCTATCCTCAAATTCCTCTTTCTTTATCTTGTTTCTTTTATCTAATATCCTGAATATTTCTTCCATATCCCCTTCGTTTACTGCAACGCTCTCTTTTAAAAAATGCGTTAATACTCTCCTATCATTTATATATATTACGAAAGGTCTGTAATCTTTTTGATTGATTTTTTCTTTTGGTAGAAAGGCGAACATTATTTCTAAGGCCATCTTTACTATTTCAACATCTGCATATATTGATTTTGAACCAAATATGTCATAGTTGAGTTGCCAAAATTCTCTGTTTCTCCCCCTTTGAGGTTTTTCATTTCTAAAAAAATTGGCTATGGAGAAAAAGCGAATTGGTTTTGGTTGATTGTTGTAGATTCTTGTGATCATTCTAATGACTGATGGAGTCATTTCTGGCCTTAGGGCAAATTCTCTATTTACTTTATCCTTGAAAATCATCAATTCTTTACCCCCTACATCCTCTCCAGATTTTGCTTTATATATTTCAGATTTTTCAAAAGTTGGTGTTAAATATTCCTCATATCCAAAGGAAATGCAGACCTTTCTAAATGTATCAAAAATATACTTCCGAATCCTAAATTCTTCAGGCATCCAATCTGCTGTACCTTTTGGGGGTAGATTTTTTATGTATTTTGTACTATTCTTTTTCATAGTAGCAATATATCACATTTGAGTTTATGAAAAAAGACAGAAACGGTCATTTTCTTTTTGAACACTCGAAAAGTTACAAATATGCTTGGAATGGTTTGCGTGAAATTCTTTTTGGAGAGCTTAATTTTCAAATTCTACTTTTTTTTTCTGTTTTAGTCGTTATTATTGGACTTATACTAGAACTTGAAGCTGTTGAGTGGATAATTTTGGCTTTTACTTTGACTTTTCTTCTTGTTAGTGAAGCTTTTAACAAAAGCATTGAAACTGCATGTGATGCGATTTGTAAAGATTTTTGTGAAGATATTCGTTTTGCAAAAGATGTTGCTGCAGGTGCTGTTTTGCTTGTCGCGGTCTTATCTGTTGTGGTTGTAACCATAATTTTCTGGCCTTATTTTGCTGTTGTTTTTAATAGTGGGTTGTAATATTATGTATTATGCAAAGTTTTAAATGGGAGGGTTACAAAAGTATTGAAGATACAGTTCAAGAGTTTTTGGGGGGTGCAGATCCTATTTTATTACAATTTGATGTAATACCATTAGATTATACTGTTAAAGACATTTTCTCACCCAAAATTTTTCTTACAAGAACAAGGCTTGTGTTGATAGTAGATACTTTGATAGAAGTTTACAATCTCCAAGAAATAAGTGTTTGGACTCTTGGTAGTGCTCCAAATTTTTCTCTAATTCAACAAGCTTTAGAATCTCCCCTTGATTACGATTCTTCTAAGACTCCTTTGTCGAAAAATCTTGAAATCCCTGACGATTTTGTTAGGTTTGCTATTATGGAGAAGAATTCCTTACAAAAAGAATTTATTTTAAGAAAAGAAAGTGTACCTGTAAAAGCTTATCAAACTTGGGCTTTTGCACAATTTATTAAAAACTTGCAGGTAGGATATGATGATTATCGTTTACGTCATATGATTTTTGGCCATTTTTCAGTCTTTGACGGAATGTTTTTGGTTGGCGCTTTTATCGTTTTTATAGTATATGTGCTAATCTCTGTTTTACTTGGTTGGCTACTACCAGATTTGCTTTTAAGAGTTTTGGATTTTCTTTTTGCTGTGGTATGTATTGTAGTTCTAGGATGGATGTTTTGGACGATTTTTGTTAATATGAGTAGATACAGAAAACTGTATGAGGGGTATAAAAACAGAGGTTTTAAAAAAGCACCTCCCAAGAAGCAGTAAATGTATAGTATAATTATCCCTATGAAGTATTCAATGAATTTGAAAAACAAAAGAAAGAAGTCTTTGCGACGTAAGAAGAAGGATCTTAACTCTAGGGCGATGAGTCCGTCTAGATTGAGTCCTAGTTATGGTAAATTTAAAACTGGAAAGAGGTCTAGGTCTGGTTCTGTTTCTAAAAAAGCTAAGACTAAAAAGACGATTTCAAAAATTTTATTTATTTCTATTGGTATTTTTTTCTTTCTCTTTGTAGGAAGTTTAATAGCTGGCGGTTTGTATTTGAGGAATATCGAAAAATCTTTACCAGATCCTGGAAGACTCATTGAAAGAACTTCTGATCAAAGTACGGTTATTTATGATCGGAATGGTCATGAATTGTACACTATATATGGGGATGAAAATAGGGAGTTTGTAGAACTGGATTCTTTACCAGATCATTTTAAGTGGGCTGTATTATCGGCAGAAGATATTGAGTTTTACAGGCACAAAGGTCTTGATTTAGTTTCTGTTGCAAGAGCAGCCTATGCAAATGTTGTATTAGGTCGAGTAGCTAGGGGTGCAAGCACGATTACTCAGCAATTAGTTCGAAATACTATACTTTACGATTTTTTGGGTGATGAAGCTTACGAGCAAACCTATTCTAGAAAAATACAGGAAATGTTGATTACTATGCAGGTTGAGCAGAATTTAACAAAGGATGAGATTTTGCAGATGTATTTAAATGAAATCCCTTTTGGGGGTGTAAATTATGGTATTCAATCAGCTGCTCAGGCGTATTTTGATAAAGATGCTGAGGATTTAACTCTTGCAGAGAGTGCTATGTTGGCAGGAGTAATTGCTAGTCCAACAACTTTTTCTCCTATCTATGGTTCTGATCCAGAATTGTCTGTTCGAAGGCAACATATTGTTCTTGATTTGATGTTGCGTAATAGTAATGTTACTGGTGTTACTGAGGAGGAAATAGAGGAAGCTAAGGAAGAAGAATTGGAATATGCTTCTCAGAGAAGAGATATTGATGCTCCACATTTTGTTTTTTATGTGAGACAAGAATTAGAAAAGATGTTTGATTCTCATCGTGTAGAAAGTGGTGGTTTACGAGTTACTACAACTTTAGATTATTCAATTCAGGAGATAGCAGAGGAAGAAATAAGGAGTGGTGTTGAGCAATATGGGCATAGGTGGAATGTACATAATGGTGCTATGATTGTTTTAGATCCTCATACAAATCAAATTTTGGCAATGGTGGGTTCTGTGGATTATTGGAATCAGGATGATCCCAAGATTGATGGTAACGTTAATGTTGTTACAGCATCAAGGCAAATGGGTTCTGCAGTTAAACCGTATACCTATCTGACTGCTTTTAATCAAGGTTATGGTCCTTGGTTGCAAACGCCAGATATAGATGGTTTTGATTTTGGAAATTATGAGCTTCGTAACTGGGATAATAACTATTATGGCTATATGACAGCTAGGCAAGCTCTTTTGCAGTCAAGAAATGTTCCTGCTGTATATACAGCTCAGCTGATAGGTGGTGTAGATCCGTTTATTGAGACCGCAGAGGCTCTCGGTGTTACAAGTTTGACTAACAGGGATCAATATGGCTTGAGTATAACTCTGGGTGCAGCAGAGATTCCACTGATTGAACATACTTCTACTTTTAGTACTTTTGCTACTGGTGGGATTAAACGCCCTACCGCGTCTATATTAGAAGTTGTAGACCCCAAAGGGGAAGTTCTTTATGAGTACGAGGAAAATGAAGGAGAGAGAGTTTTTGATGAGAGGGTGATATATGCTATGAATTGGATATTGTGTGATCTTGGTGGTTTCGGAGATCAACCACAAAACCATCTTTATACGATTGGTGGTAGAAGGGTTTTATGTGGTAAAACCGGTACAACTGATGGACCTCGGGATTTGACATCAATAATGTATCATCAAAATTTAGTTGTTGGTGTGTGGGCAGGTAATAATAATAATATTGAAGT
>SLSN01000052.1 GCA_007130415.1 Patescibacteria group bacterium | reverse complement strand
ATTTTTGCAATATGGTAGATTTTAACTATGAGAAAGTATAGTGCTTTAACACTTATGGAATTGATTATTGTAATGGTAATAATGTTTATCCTTTTTTTGATATCTGTTGTTTCTTACAGAAGCCTTGTAGATTCTTTTTCCATAAATGAGGTTTCTTTGACAATAGCTCAGGATATAAGGGGGGTACAGAGGGCTGCAATGTTGCTTGATAGAGAGGGTGATGAAAGATGGTTACATGGTATAGGGATAGATTTTACAGATATTGAAGACAGAGAGTATCATATTTTCAAATGGTGTTCTAGGTTTGATTATTATGATGAAAGGGAAGGTGTATTAACAGGTGAAATACCTAATTTGGCTTTTGGTGGCGATCCGGTTAATGCCTGTTTATCTTCTGCAACGAGAGATTCTTGTCCTAGAGAAGATGATAATATAGATGCTATTTATGTTACTGAAACAAAGAGCTTCGCTCAATATGATAACCTAGATTTTGAGATAGTAGGTTCAAGTATTTTGCCTGAAGGCGTTCGCTATATACTTTTTGAATCTGTTTCAGGTAAGGCTTTCTTTTATGATGATAGTGGTTGTTTGTTGAACTATTCTGTTTTAGCAGGTGAACTTTCTTTGAATCCTACGGTAAAATTATTTCGATTGAAGTTAGAACCTATTAGAGGTGTTGGTCTTGCTGACAGAAAAATTGTAGTTACGCCTGTTTCGGGCATAGTTTATTTTGATATACCTGATTAAAAATGAATAACAAAAAGAAATATGAAGGTTTAGGTTTTGTGGAATTGATAATAGCAATTGGTGTTGCAGGTATTGCAGTTATTGTTTTAATGTCTATGGCTACAAATAGTATGAAGGAGTCAGTCCGTCTTGAAAGGCAAGATGCTTTGACTAGGTTGGCTCAAGATGGAGCCTTGGTTGTTAGAAAGCATGTTGAAGATGTAAATAGCCCTACATATGAAGGTCCCCCTTTTATTGGTGATGTAAATCACTGCTATGCAATTAATCGTACTGAAGATTCTGCTGAAGACTCTGGGGTAGACTTCTCGCATTTTATTGAGTTAGGTAGCATTACTCTAGAGGATGTAGATGAGAAACTTAAAGAAAATGAAGAATTTCATGTTGATATAATATATGATTGGATAAGTACGGAAAGCTTTATAAGTGATGTTTATTATTTTGCATATTGTGTTAGTGCTGTAGAAGAGACATCCACAGATTTAAAAACATATGTGGGTAGTGTCATAGCAGGTTATGTATATTGTAGTAATTGTAATATTTCACCATATGAACACCCTATTATAGTTAATGTAAGAGAATAATTATTTGAAATTTATAAAATCAGATAAAATGAAAAAATATAGCGGATTTACTTTGGTTGAGATGCTTATCTCCATGATAGTATTAATGATTGTTTTCTTAGCTATAGGTAATGTTTTAAATACTATGATTAAAACATCAAATACTGTTTCTGGCAGAATGTTAGTTAGAGAAGAAGGAGAATATTTAGCTGAAGTTTTTAGGAGGTATATAAGGAATTCTAGGATAGATGATGTAAAATTGTACTTTAGAGATGGAGCTAGTATTTCGTTTGATAAAGATTATAGTGTAATAAGCATAGAAGGTGTAGCACAAGATCCAAATCCATCGGAGGAGAAATTCGCTACAGAAATTCACTATCGACCGACTGTTTTAGGGACAGGTGAAGATCAAGAAACTGACAGAGTTGTTTGTATAGGTTTTTTTGAAGAAGGAGAAAAGGGTTATATTGTTCGTAGTGTAGTTAATTTTGTCGGTGATTGGAATGATTATGCACCAGAGCAGTGTTTCCCTCCAAGTGCAACAGGTACAGATTTTAGAAAGAATTTTGTCGTATTAAATTCTGATCTTGTATATATAGAAGGATTAAGTATTAGAAATTATGCGACGAATATAAATGTTTATTATGAAATAGATATTGATATGCAACCTCGTTGGGGTGTAGGTGGTTTATCAAATTATCGTGATGCTGATGGTAGTCCTACATATCGCAAATCTTTTGTTGTTCAAACAAGGCGACTTTCTTATTTGTAATTTTTTTATTTGAGAAAATGTTTTTCTTAATATCATTGATAGTTTTGATTGACATTGTATGTTTTCTTTGTTAACTTATTATTAGCGATATATTTATAATTTTGCATAGTGAAGTTATGTCTAAGCTGCCCGATCATGTAGGAATAGATTTCGGCAATTATTCTGTCAAGGCCGTTGAGTTGGGGAATATTCGATCTGACCCTACCCTAGTTGCTTTTGGTAGCCAATCTATACCAACTGGAGTTTTGAATAGTGAGGATGTAGGTCATCAGAAAAAATTGTCTGGTGCATTGAAAACGTTATTTAAAGGTGCGGGGATTCGTAATAAAAAGGTGGTATTAGCTATTCCCGAGTCAGCTGTTTTTACTAGGTATATAACTTTACCTGGTCTTAAAGAAAATGAATTGGAGACAGCGGTGTTTTTTAAAGCAAAACAGTATATACCTATCCCTATAGAAGAGGTTCAGATGAGTTACGTAGTTTTAGGCTTTGATGAGGCTAAAAACTCATACAATATTCTTCTAGTTGCTGCTCCTAAAAAAACGATAGATTTGTATTTAAATATTGCTTCGCGAGCTGGTCTTGAGACTTTAGCCATAGAAACGGAATCTATAGCTATAGGTAGAGCTATTTATAAAGCAACTGAGTCAAAGCATATGGTAGCTTTAGATTTTGGTTCTAAAACAACAGATGTGAGTATTATGTTTGATGGTAAAATGATTTTTTCCCAAAGTATTGCAATAGGTTCTGATTCTATGACGCAAACCTTGGTTAATCAGTTTGGTTTTGAATATGCTCAAGCAGAACAGTATAAAAGAAATTATGGTATTACACAAAATATCTTGGAGAATAAAATTTATAATGCTTTGAAGCCAATATTGGACGCTATGTTAGTGGAAGTACAAAGAGGTATAGAATTCTATAAGACGACAACTTTAAGACCTCCTCCAAAGGATTTCTTTCTAAGTGGTGAAGGTGCTTTGTTACCAAGTTTGCCTGAGTATATACAAACGACTTTTAGTATTGATGCGAAGGTCGGAGATCCTTGGGTTAATATTAATGTACCTAAGAAACTTGATCCTATTGTCGCAAAAAACAGACCAAATTTTACTGTTGCGATAGGATTAGCTTTGAAAGAATTTTAAAAAAAATGAATAAAAAAGAAGAAAAAGACAACAAAAAAGAAGAATCCATGCCTACAGAAGAAACTAATACCAAGGAAGATGTAAATTTGGAAAAAGTTTCTCTGCATAGGAGTGAAGGGAGTTTTAATCTCATAGCTAAGCAATTAGAGGAAGCAGAGAAAGAAAGTCAACAGAAATTTCGTCTTGATATACGTGTTGTCTTGTTTGTATTTTTTGTCGTTCTTATAAGTTTGGGTGTGGTTGGTTATAATGGTTATGCTACGGTATTGTTAAACAGGGAAAAAGCCAAACTTGAGGCCCTGGAGAATAGTTTTGATAGTTATATATACACTGTTCAGGCCAATAATCAGGTAAATGAAAGGTACGTTTTTTACAATGACGTTCAGGAAGGGTTTATTTCTTCAAAAGAGGTATTGAACTTTTGGCAAGAAGTTTCTGATAATTTAGCCGAAATACGAAGTATAGAGTTAACTCGTGGAATTAATTTTGAAGTTTCTGGTAAATCTGATAATTTAAGAGATGTTACTAAACTATGGCATTTTTTGAGTATTGATGACAGAGTAAAAAGTGTTACATTGGATAATATGTCCATACCCAGAGAAGATGATGGTAATTTGACTTTCTCTTTTAAGGGTGTTTTAAATTTAGAATATTTTAATAAAAGAAGATAGTGGAGAAAACAAAGGAAAAGAAAAAACAGACAACGAAGTTGACATTTGGTGATCTTATGATTCCATTAGTTAGTGGTCTTATTTTCATTCTAATACTATTTTTTATTCTAATACCGTCGATTAATAATTCTAACGATATGCTTTTAGAGATAGAACAGGTTCAAAAAGAACAGGAGATTCTAAAGAAAAATTTAGAAATAGCTCAAGATTTGGATTTTGCTACTTTGCAAACAGACCTCTCTAATGCGAGAAAAGTTTTGCCTAGAAGATTGGAGGTTGCACAGTTCGCGTATTATATTGATTCGTTAGCTAGAGAAAAGGATTTGCACTTTCGAGAATTGAAGGCGGGTGATATCACAATTGCAGAAGAAGAAGTTTCTGTTTTAGATGTGAAAGGTATCCGTGTGCCGATGGAATATTCAGGAGGCTATAATCCAATATTAGATTTTTTCAATGAGTTGCAGCTTGTGTCTCCTTACGTTATATCTTTTGGACATAAGGTAGAGTTGGCAAAGAGGGGTAGTGAGGATGAAAATAATGTTGAATGGACGCTGGAGATTGATGTAACGGGCTACCATGTAGAGGAAGATCAAGACTCAGATATGTCTATAAATCCACTAAATCCAATAATACCCTACAACACAAACGAAGATTTAGTCGAAGAATTTGCAGAGAGAGTTGAAAGGTTAATAGACTAGAATAGATTATACCTCATCATTTAGTATGTCGTCGTCTTTTTCGTCTGTTTTATCATTGTCAATCTCACTATCCCCTTCTTCCTTGTTTTCTTCAAGATTAACCCTAACTCTCTTTTTACTTCTAATTGCATTTATTGAGATTATATCCCTAATAGCGTTAATGGTTCTTCCTCTTTTTCCAATTACAATCCCAACATCACTCTCAGCAACCTTTATGGTTAAAATTGTTAAGCCAGGAAAATCAACACTTTCTCTCTCAGAAATTTCCACTTCATCTGGATTATTAACAATGGATTTGACAATGTATTCAAGTAGTTCTTTCATTTAAAATGGTGAAATAAAATTATATATCCTTGTATAAAGAATAAAGTAAAGAAAAAATTATGTCAAACTCCTTTTATTTCTCTTCCTTTTTCTGTTTTTTCTTTTCTCTACCTTTGCTTTGTACAGAGCCTTTTTTTATTTCCTTGAGTAATTTCTCTTTAACAAAAATTTGTGCGACTGTATCAGTTGGTTGAGCTCCACATCCTAACCAATACTTAGCTCTATCAACATTTATCTTTACAGTAGAAGGTTTCGTCATAGGATCATAGTAGCCTATTTCTTCAACAGTTTTACTGTCTCTGGATCTACTTGATTGAGCAACAACAAATCTATAGCTTGGTTGCTTCTTTTTTCCTATTCTTTTTAATCGTATTTTTAGCATAGTATAGGATTTTATCAGAGTAAGTAATCTAATTCAACTAATCGTTAACTTTTCTTAGCGCTTGTCTGGCGGCTGTATCTTCGGCTTTTTGTTTTGTTATCCCCTCTCCTTCACCGTATATTTTACCATTTATTTTAACTACAACGGTAAAGACCTTTTCATGATCTGGTCCTCTTTCCTTTATAACTTTATAGATCGGAGTTTTTTTGAATATACTTTGCGTTTTTTCCTGCAATTTTGTTTTTGCATCTATATCAAGCCTGTATTTTACAATTGTGGATATTTGTGGAATTAAGTGCTTTGTTAGAAACTTTTTTACTGGTTCATAGCCTTGGTCTAAGTATAAAGCACCTATTACTGCTTCGAGAGTGTTGGCTAATAAATATCCCTTTTTCCTACCACCTGTCATCTCCTCCCCCTTTGACATAAGTAGAAATTCTCCTAATCCGAGTTTTCTGGAAATTTTTGCCAAGTTATCTGTTCTTACAACAGCTGCTCTAAAGCTTGTTAAATCACCTTCTGGTCGTTCCGGATATTCCTCAAAAAGATACTCTGATACGACTAATTCTAAGACAGCATCTCCTAAAAACTCCAGCCTCTCATTGCTTTTTAAATTTTCATTATCATGTTCGTTAAGAAAGGATCTATGAGTTAGACTTCTTTTTAAAAGTTTTTGGTCTTTAAATTTTATACCAATTTTTTCTTCAAAATTTTTAATATCCATGTTCACTTTTCGTTTTCATATATTGCTCCAAGTACTCCATTGATAAACTTATCACTTGCTTCTCCACTTAATTCTTTAGCTAGTTCTATTGCTTCATCTATTGCAACTTTTGGAGGAGTTATTTTATCTACAAAACCTTCATAAATTGCTATACGTAAAATTTCAAGGTCAACTTTTTTTATTTGCTCTAAAGACCACTGTGGAGCATACTTTCTTATTTCCTCATCTATATCTTCTTTGTTTTTCTTTACACCTTCAATTATTTTATTAAATAATTCTTTGTCATAGTCTTTTATTTCATTTATTTCTTTCAAATCTTTGAGAGAGTGTTTTTTTCTTTTTCCTTCTAAATCGAAGTTTTCTGAGAAAAAAGTTTGTATTGCCAACAGTCTTGCAAAATGTCTTGGGTCTCTCTTTCTTTTCATTTAAAAAGGCAGTAATTTATTTTTTCTCTTTTGCTTTTGTACTAGTAGCAGGTTTTTCTCCGTAATATCCGCAGTATGAACAAAGAAAATGAGGCCTTCTGCTTTTAGAGCATTTTGGACATGAAGCTACAGCAGGTTTTGCCAGAAAGTCATGAGCCCTTCTTCTGTTTCTTCTAGACTTTGAAATTTTTATTTTTGGTAACGCACCCATAATTTTACAAATACTTATCTAAATACGTGTCGATTATATTCAAAAAACCTTTTTATTGCAAATTTTTAACGAATCCAGCTCTCTTTTAATGTTATAGTTTCTCCAGATTTAGTCCCCTGTGAGATTATTTCTGTAGCTATTTTACCTTCAATGTTTCGTTGTATGAATCTCTTGATTGGTCTAGCACCTAGCCCAGGTTCGTTAGCTTTATTGGCTATCAACATTGGTATGGTTGAGTCCCATTCTAAATTTATACTTTTATCACTCATTCTTTTGGCTAGTTCTTGTAGTTGTAAATCTGCTATTGTTGCTAAGTTATTTACATTATGAGGGCCAAAGACTACTATCTCATCAAATCTGTTATACAATTCTGGTGAAATTGCCTGCCTCAGCTCTATTATTGCTTTATCCCTCGCTTCTGACCACATAGATTGGTCTTTTTCTAGGGATTCTAAAATTATTCTGCTACCAATATTACTTGTACATATTACGATACAGTTTCTGAAACTTACAGTCTCACCAAGATTACTTGTTAATCGTCCTTCATCTAAGAGTTGTAGAAAAAGGTTTAATATATTTGGATGAGCTTTCTCTATTTCATCAAATAGTACTACAGAATATGGATTGTTTTTAATTCTATCTATCAATGAAATTTTATTCTGTTGAAAACCGCTATCTCCTCCAGTATCAAGGAATTTTGAAATACTTGAAACTTCTTGATATTCTGACATGTCTACCCTAATAATATCTTCTCCCCTATCGAAGTATTCTTGAGCAACAACCCTGGAAAGGTATGTTTTACCGACTCCTGTGGGGCCTAGAAAGAGGAATGCGCCGATTGGTTTGTTGGGATCCCTAACATCTGTTCGGGATCGTTTTAGGGTCTCTACAATTAGATGTACCGCCTGTTCTTGTCCGATGACCTTTTGTTTTATTGTTTCTTCTAATTTCATTAATTTTGTGGCCTCTTCAGCATCAATACTTTTAACAGGAATACCGTATTGAATTGAAACAACTTTTGCTACATGTTCAGCGGTTAACCTATTTATGCCGTTTGTTTGTGCCCATGAGCATGTAGATTCTATTACATTTACAGCACTATCAGGTAATTTTCTGTTGTGAATATATCTTTGTGCAAGCTCGGTGCTAACCATTAGAGCTGGAATTGGTATATAGGTGCGAAAATTCCCTTCTAGGAAGGGAACTTTTGCGGTTAATATTTCAAGGGTCTTTTCTGGGGAGAGTTCTTCTATTTCTATATTATCAAATGCATTGCTTAGAGATTGATTGGAAAGAAAGTATCTTTTGTAATCTGCGTAATTCAATGTTCCAACTATTGGGAAAACGCTTTCCAATATGTAGGGAAGCATCATTCCAGCGATTGAGCTTCCTGATTTCTCTGCTTTAGCAGGTATTAGTTCTTGTATTTCGTCAATATATAGTATTGTATTACCTGCTTTTGTTAGTTCTTCCATGGCTTTTTTAATCAGTTCTTCAATATTTTTTTTCTTACTTGCCTGTGCCATTAGGCTGTTTAAATCTAGCTGTACAATTCTCTTGTCTTTTAGTTGTTCTGGTACATCCCCTCTGTTTATCTTTTGTGCTAATCCTTTAATAATGCTTGATTTGCCAACGCCAGGTTCTCCAATTAACAGAGCATTATTTTTTGACAATTTACCTACTGTTGCTGTCAAACTCTCTATTTCCCTTTTATGACCAATTCCAAAAACTTCTTGGGTTCTAGCTACACTTTCATTAACATCGGAACTAAAGTGTCCTAAGATGAATGTCCAACCATATACTAAGTCTCTGGCTATACCACCATTTTTGTAATATGTTTGTGTTGTATCAAAAATGCTTGAATGATTTTGTACATATTCTTCATGAAGAAGAAATTTGGAAGCTTCTGCTAGAATTTCTGTACTGTTTTTGTTTTCCTTGAGTATTTGTTGTAGTACTGGATAGGCTTTAAAAAAAGCTATGAGTATATGACAGCATTCTATTTGCCGTGCCTTTGTAAGTATTGCTGCTTCATTTGCATATATTATTATGTTTCTAAGTCCAGCAAGGTCATAACTTGGTAGAGTATCTTCTGAGATACCTAAGTCTTTAAATGTCGTTTTATCTATATGTAAGTCAGAACGGTTTAAAACTTCTTTTGAAAGTGGTTCTGAAATAATTTCTTGGAAGAGTTGGAAGCTATCAAATTTAGCTTTTTTGATATTGTTTGCTAGTATTTCTAATGCGTCTTCTGAAAAAAAATAAAGAGATTCCAATGGGGAATATCTTCCAAGTTTAAATCCGGACATTTTAATATCTTCTATCTCTTTTGTTGATATTGGTTCTGCATTAGGTAGCCTTGTGGGGTGGCTTTTGGTTCTGTAGTAGTCGTGCCATAGAATTATAATTCCTAAAACTGAAATCCAGAAAAAAAGATTCATTATGTTATTAGTTATTAAGATTTCTGCGTTTTCGGAATTAAATAATTGCAATACATAGATTAGTGCAATTATTAATCCTGGTATTATTAGTATATTGGCAAAGATTCTTTTTAGAATATTAAAATTTTTTAGAGCTTTTACATTTTCTGTAATATTGAAGATTTTCTCCGTTGAAACATTAAAAATATAGTCTCTTGTGACTAGAAAAGGGGCATATCTCTCTTCTATGAATATAGGGAGGGCTTTTGGATCTATTGTTCCAAGCTTGTTTAAGTGCTTGTCATGGTATCCCAAAAGAGTTTTTTGTTCTGTAGATTGAGGGTTCATTTTTAGAGAAAGAGTGATATAAGGATAAAGAGACTTGCTACTAAAGGAATAAGTAGCCATGCCAGAATTAATATTGAATATCCGCTTATGGCTAGTAAGTATATAGACAGTGCAAATGGTAAATAGATAAGTTTTGTAGTTATACCTATGAAATAGCCAACTGCAGCTTTATGTCTTTTCCAAGGTAGGAAGAAATAACGTATTAATATGTGGATAGATAATTGATCAGATACTATTGTAGAAATGCGACCTAGCTTTTTAAGATAATATATTGGCATTTGTATGTACCACCAGTACAGAAGATCCTTTATGGTGAAGGTTATATAATTCAAAAAATTAGGAGTTGAAGCAAGGTCGACATCTGTAAACACAGGGTTACTATTTTTCGTATTTATTTGTAAACTGTCGTTCTTCATCAAACTTTTTAGGGTGTACCCTAATCTAAGTAGAGATTATTTCGAAAACTATATGTACAGTTTAGCAGGAAGTGATGATAACTTAAAGGATAAACGATATAATTTTTTCTATAACACTATCTATGTCTTTTGCTTGTAGCGTAGCTCCGGAAGCATAGTCATGACCTCCTCCACCAAGCTTTTGAGCAAGTATTCGAACATTTTGAGCACCTTCTTGTGAACGAAATGATGCAAAATATTCATTATTCCCCTCTGCTCTAACTATGAACCCCCATTTACAACCTTCGATATTTTTTAAAAATAGTTCAATCCAAGTTTGGTATGCATGCTTGTACTCGTCGGCAGTCAAAGTGCAATTTTTTAAAAATTCTTCTGTTATGAATGAATAGCAAAAATTGTTTTTCAGAGTTAAGTTTTTATTTAGTTGGGTAAAAACTTCGAGATATTCTTTTTTGTAAATATTTTTAAAACTTAAAATCTTTTCAATGTTTACACCCATTTCAACTAAGTCTGCAACTACATTCGCTGTCTCTCTAAAAAACTCATTTTTGTAACTAAATACTCCTGTATCGAAAATCATACCTGTCATTATTACTTCAGCAATTTTAACATCTATATCAAGCTTCATTTCTTTTACAAAGAGATGATATGTTTCTTCTGCGCATGAAGAACGTAAATTGTTGTATTTAAAATCAACTTTAAAATCATTTTCAGTTTTATGATGATCTATCAATATTATTTTGATTTTTTCTTTAGCTATAATTTCTTTCACTTCTGAAGGGTTTGAAGTAAATCTTGATAGTGAAGAGCTATCTGTAAAAATAATTGTCTCTGGTTTGAATTCCTTTATTTTTTCAAAAAGGTTTTCTGTTTTAATTTTAGAAAAGTCTTTTAAAAAAGAGATGTTTTTTTGTAGTTCACTTTCAATATTTACAACTATTTCTTTATTTGGAAAATGTTTTTCAAGAATTAGCTTGGTTGCAAGGGCTGAGCATATGCCATCTTGATCACAATTTGTATGTGAAGTAACAAGTATTTTTTTTGAGTTTTTAATGATTTCTTTCACGAGGACAATTGTACCCTATGTTTGGTTAAATTAGAAGTTTCCTAGACCAAGGTCCTATAGTGTGTTATAATCCCCTATTCTTGCACATTAAAAAAAAGGAGTGATGTAATTGAGTAATGAAGATGTTTTCAAAAGAATGAGAAATTTAGAGTGTCTGGTCCAAGGAGTATATGATGAGATGATTGAGGTTTTTGTTATGTTAGAAAAGGCAGAAAAAAGAGGTAAGGATTTTATCCTTTCGGATTTAGCACAAGAAGGTCCAGATGAATTGTTTGAAGGCATTAATGATTTTTTACTCAAGATAAAGGATGTACTGTTGGAAAATGGTTTTGAATGTACAGATGAAGAAATGGTTTGTTTTTTAATTAAGCGCAAATTGGGGAAAATTTAGTGCAAGAAAGCCTGGAGGTTTGTTTTAGGTGTAATCATCTATTTACCCTTTAACCTTCAGGCTTTTTTCTTTTTACAAATTTCATGGAAATTTTGATAAAATAGTTGCAGTTTAAATTTTATAGGAAGAAATATGCCAACTTTATTAATTGCTTTTTTTGCAACTTTCATCCCTATGCTTGTAATCGATGCCATATGGTTAACGGTTATGAGTAAGGTTTTTTACAACAAATATCTGGGTCACCTATTAGCTGAAAGTCCTCACCTACTTCCTGCGGGTATATTTTATGTAATCTATTCTTTGGGTATCGCTTTTCTAATAGTTCTTCCTGCTATGGAGGGTGGTTTTTCAAACTCAAAAACATTCCTTTATGGAGCTGTTCTAGGTGTAATGGCATATGCGACTTATGATTTAACAAATCATGCAACTTTAAAAGATTGGCCTCTTACTGTTACAGTTGTCGATATTATTTGGGGTGCCTTGTTAACAGGTACTTTAAGTTTAATCGCGCTTTTAATTACAAAACATTTTGCTTAATTTATGGAACTTCTTTTTGAAAACATTGTTTTCCTTTCTTATGTTGTCTTAGCATACATGTCCTTTTGGTTTTTAATTTCAATTATCTTTAAAAGAAATGACGTGGCTGATATTGCCTGGGGTTTGGGTTTTCTTCTGATCGCTCTTGTCTCCTTCTATCGTGGAGGTATAGATTTTGATAGAGGCTTTCTTGTAACTTTTTTAGTTGCTTTGTGGGCTTTTAGGCTTTCATTGCATATATTTTTTAGAAATAGAGGTAAGAAGGAAGACTATCGTTATGAAAAGTGGAGAAAGGATTGGGGGAGATTTTTTTACATTCGGTCATATCTTCAGGTTTTTCTTCTTCAGGGCTTTTTTATGCTAATTATTTCCAGTGCTTTTGTCATTGTAAATACATACAGAGGTGGCTTTTTTACTTGGCTGGATATTTTAGGTATTATTGTTTTTCTTTTTGGTTTTTACTTTGAAACAGTTGGTGATTTACAACTTTCTAGATTTATTGAAGAGAAAAAATTAAACAAAAAATTAAGAGGTAAGGTTTTGCAAGATGGTCTTTGGAAATATTCCAGACATCCAAACTACTTTGGTGAAGTTGTTCAATGGTGGGGTATTTGGATTATTGCTTTGAACGTAAGTTATGGTTTTTGGGGAATTATTAGTCCCCTACTTATTACTACTCTAATACTTTTTATTTCTGGAGTTCCTCTTTTGGAAAAAAAGAAAGAAGGAGATTTTGAATTCGAAAAATACAAAAAAAGAGTTAGTAAGTTTTTTCCACTTCCGCCCAAGAAATAGTTCGTAAAATTAACTATTTGTATTTTGTTTTGTAGAGGACTTTGTCATCTACGATATCCTTCTTTTTCCATTCCTTTATCCAATCCTTAACGTCATACTCTTTGTAACTTCCATCCTCTTGTTGAGCAACAAATTTTTCTATACCTGCGTTAATAATCATTTTTTTACAGATGAAGCATGGGTATCCACTAAAAACTTTTTTTGTACCTTCATATGTTTTGTACATAAAGAGATACATTGTTCCACCTTTTGTTGAAGCTCCTTCTCTTGATGCATTTATTATTGCATTTTGTTCAGCATGTACAGAAGCACAAATCTCATATCTATGTCCAGAGGGTATGTCCATTTCCCTTCTAATACAATATCCTCTTTCATAGCAATCTTTTGTCTCTCGGGGTGCTCCTACATACCCTGTCGCAACTATTACGTTATTTTTTGTTATTACTGCGCCACCATGAGCTGAAAGACAGGTTGATCTTTTTGCGATATCCTGAGCAACATTCAGAAAGTATCTGTGCCAATCTGGTTTATCTCGGAATTTTATTTGTAGTTTTACTAATAGTTTGCTAACCTCTTCTTCTAAATCTTTTAACGTCCCATTATTTTTAATCTTTATATCAGCTAATTCTTTACATTTATGTAATTGCTGATTTGTTGAAGATTTCTTGTCGTCCATTTCTCTCTTTTCGGAAGCAATGAATTCTTTAAAGGAGTTTATGTGTTCTTTTTCCCTTAGTCTTTTTTTAGCTCTTTCATATCTCGTTTTTGCATTTGTGTCTATGAAAACAAGGACGAAATCATCCAGCTGTTTTCTAAAAGTTTCTATTTCTCCAACTGTCCGGATGGATTCGATTACAAAATTCTTCTCTCCCCCTTTTGCTTTTATCTTTTCAACAAGTATCTCTGCTAATATATTGCTTCCATGTTTTTTTCTTAAATCATTCCCTATCTTTACCAGATTGTCCCTTGTTAACTCTTTGCCTTCTTCTTTCGCAATTTCTCTTAAATAATCAGAGCAAGAGAATCTTTCAAAACCTCTTTTTACTAACATTTCTCCTACTGTATCTTTGCCGGAAGCCAAATAACTTGTTAATCCTATTATCATAATTTTTTATTATATTCTAAATATTTTTAATAGTCTATAAAAAAGTTCTTGAGAATTGCTTT
>SLSN01000031.1 GCA_007130415.1 Patescibacteria group bacterium | reverse complement strand
TGTTAAAAGGTAACCCTGTAGAAATGGATTTTGAGACAAAAAAGATAGACGAAAGTTTAGATGTAATTTCTGATTTGAAAAAACTTGCTCAATCTGGAACTAGGGGTAGCAAGGGTCTGAAAAAGAGAAGGGGTGAATCTCTTGGATTCGTAAATGAGAACACAATGCAAGGTGAGTTAAATGCCTTGCTCATAGATATCTTGGGGAACATTTATCCTGATTTTAACTTCGAAAACAAGGTAATTTTGTCTAAATCTCCAAATTTGAATTTTGGTCATTTTTCGACAAATATTGCTTTTGAGTTGTCAAAAACTTTGGGGCAGAAAGTGCCTGATGTGGCTGAGAAGCTGGCTGTGGAACTTCGCAGTGAAACTAGGGTAGATTCTGTCTTCAGTAAAATTGAGGTTGCAAAAAATGGTTTTGTGAATTTTTTTCTTACAGACGAATACCTTTTTAATTATGCCTCTAAATCCTTTACTAACTTCAAAAACTTCTCTTCTTGTGACATTGGTAAAGGTAAAGTTATTTTAATTGAAAGTCCGAGTGCGAATCCGAACAAAGCTATGCATGTAGGGCATCTTTTAAATGTTTTTCTTGCCCAATCTTTGAAAGCCATTTTCGAAAAACTTGGTTTTGAAGTTCACAACGACAACATTATTAATGATAAGGGACTCCCAATTTGTAAGGCTATGTGGGCTTTGAGAGAGTTTGGAGCCAATTTATCCCCTGAAACGGAAGGTATGAAGTCTGATCATTTTGTAGATAAATATTATGTTTTAGGAGCGCAGAAGTTTAAAGAGAGTAAAGAAGTGGAGGCTCAAGTAAGAGAAATGTTGGTTAAATGGGAAAATGGAGATGAGCAGATAGTAGCTTTGTGGAAAAAAATGATTTCTTGGGTTTTAGAGGGGCATAAAGAAACTATGAAGAGATTAGGTGAGGAAATGGGGCATATGTGGTTTGAAAGTGAGATTTATGAAGTTGGTAAGAAGATAGTTAAGGAGAATATAGATGGTGAGAGGATCGTGGAAACTTCCGATGGTGCTGTTGTGGCTAGGCTGGAAAAAGAATATGGTGTCCCTGATGTAGTTCTTCTCAAATCAGACGGGACTTCTTTGTATCATACACAGGATCTTGGTCTTACAAAACTCAAGGTTGAGAAATTTAATCCTTGGCTTGCTATTTGGGTTGTTGGTAATGAGCAAATCACTCATTTTCAAAGGCTTTTTTCCTTAATTGACTCCCTAGGGCTTTTGCCAATAGATAATTTGTATCATTTGGCATATGGTTATGTCTTTGACAAAAACGGTAAGAAAATGTCTTCCAGAGGTGGTGGAGTGCTCTCAGGAGATGAGCTTTTGGATATTGTTAAGGATGCGACTGGTGATGAAGATATAGCTCTTGGAGCTTTAAAGTACGCGTTTTTGTCTTCTGATCCATTTAAAGATATGAAGTTTGATTTAGACAAAGCAGTTCAGTTTAGCGGTAGAAGTGGCCCTTATGTAGTGTATGCCCACGCTAGGGCATGTAGCATTTTAAATAATGTTAAAGATGAAGATGGTGGGGTTGAGAACATTGAATTAACAGCTCTTGATCGTGAAATTCTTCTTAAGTGTTTAGACTATCCAAATGTAATCGTTGCTTGTGCAAACAGCTATTCACCCAGTATATTAGCGGAATATTTGTATGATTTGGCAAAGCTGTTTAGTCAGATGTACGAAACTGAAAAAGTGTTGGATGCAAAGGAAAATGAAAAGATTATTCGTCTTTTCATTGTGAGGTTTGTTAGAGAAGTTCTGAGGGATGGTTTGCGTCTTCTTAGAATTAATCCTTTAGAGCGAATGTAGTATGTTTAAGCAGAGAAATGAAAGCTTTGTTTGTATTAATTGCAATAAAAAGGTAAAATCCCACCCATCAAGCTGTCGTGATCATTGCAACCATTGCCTTTTTGGCTTGCATGTTGATAATGATCCGGGGGATAGGTTGAATCCTTGCAGAGGAGTTTTGGAGCCTGTTGGTTTAAGGAAAAAAGGAGGAAAGGAACAAATTGTTTTTAAGTGCCAAAAATGCCATGACACAGCGTATTGCATAGTGTCTTTGGACGATAATTTTAATGCTATCTTAGAACTTACTTTAGTCGAATATTAGACTTATGGAGTTATTTGAAAAAAAAGAAATTGAAAAACCAGAAATAGTTTTTGAGAGGAAGAGTAATCTTGGGGAGGTCGCTGATGAAATTTTTGAAAAGGAAGAGTTTTCTGAGGGAGATGTTGTTTTAGTAGATAATGACGAAACATTAACTCCTACTTGGAAAAACTTTCTTTTGAGAGAACCCTTTGATGTTCTTCCTGAAGATTCAAGATTTTTTTTAGAAACCTGTGATGAAAAAAATATTCAAAAGGCTATTGTTACCAATATGCCTCGTGCAGGTCATTATCTAAACCATACAACTCAAGTTTTTGGTTATGATCATTATTTTAATAATGGAATTCTTCGCAATACTGAGTTTCCTTTAACTTTGTGTTTAGGTTCTCTCTACAAGCAGACAGAGAAAAGTCTTTATGAAATTGCAAGTTGGACTATGTACAAAATGAAAGAAGGTGGTAGAGTGGCTTGGATAGGGAATAGCTATTTAGATCAGGGTTTTGGTTTTCGTTTGGAGAAGGTTTTAAGAGAAATGGATTTTAAAAACAATTTTTATATGTATAAATTACCCATGATTCGTTCGTTTCGAGATTAGATAAGTTCTGATATACTAAAATATGGAAAAATACGACTTAATAATTATTGGAACAGGACCAGCAGGATACGCTGCATCTGTATATGCTTCGAGATACAAAATCAATCACTTGGTTATTGGTGCTATGCCAGGGGGGACGGCTAGTTCAGCTCATCGTATTTGTAATTTTCCAAGCTATGAGGAAATTCCTGGTTTAGAACTTATGATGAAGATGCGTAGCCAAGTTTCAAGCTACGGTACAAAGGAGATTATGGATAGTGTAGTGGATGTTTCTAAAGGTGATAGTGGTTTTGAAGTTGAAACGAAGAGTAATGGTAAATTCCTCTCTTCTAGTGTTTTAGTTGCTGTTGGTACAAAGAGAAGGAAGTTGGGATTAACTTCTGAAAAGAAATACGAAGGTAAGGGTTTGTCATATTGTGTTACCTGTGATGGTATGTTTTACAAAGACAAGGTTGTGGCTGTTGTAGGAGGCTCTGATGCTGCGAATATGGCAGCTGTATATCTTTCAGACATTGTAGAGAAGGTATATGTTATTTATCGAGGTGAGAAGCTTCGTGGTGAGCAACTTTGGATTGATGAAGTTATGAATGCAAAAAATGTTGAAGTTATTTTTAATGCTAATGTAGTAGAGCTTTTAGGTGAAAGTAGTCTTGAAAAGGTTGTTTTGGATAAAAATAATATGGAGTTGGATGTTAGTGGTGTTTTTGTTGAAATAGGGAGTGATCCTTCTTTAGATTTTGAACTAGGGGCAAATTTAAATGAAAATGGTTATATTGTTGTTGATGAAGGTCAAAAAACCAGTTTAGATGGTATCTATGCAGCTGGTGATATAACTACAAATTCAAATGGTTTCCAACAAGTAGTAACAGCCTGTAGTGAGGGAGCAATAGCTGTAAATTCGATATATTATTGGTTAAAGAAGGCTTAGATATTCTTTTAGATATTTCCCTGTCCAACTTTTTTCATTACTCATGACATCTTTTATTGTAC
>SLSN01000013.1 GCA_007130415.1 Patescibacteria group bacterium | reverse complement strand
TCTTATAGTGTCGTTGTGAAGCAACGTTGCAGATTAGTTTTTGAATATTACAAATTTCTCTCGTGTGCTTGTAAATCCCTTTCATACTGCCATTTGACCATTATGTAATTATGCCCCCACTCTCTTCTAGCTTTTTGCATAATATCTGGATAATCCTGTTGACTCAAAATCCATTCATAGGCAGCTAATTGGTTGTCGTATTCTAATTTTGCTCGTGCAGAATCATTTGGATATTCTCTCTGTGCATTTTTTTCCAAAATTTCCAAAACTTCTTCTCTGGTTAATTCATCTATCTCTTCTTGTGATATTGGCTCTGGAGTTCTTGCTATTTCTGCTGGAGTAATACCTACATTAAATACGGCCCCACCAAAATCTACGATGTTGAAAAGAAAATTGGGAGAATCTTTCTGCACATTTGTTAATTCAAGAACTTCATCGACACTATGTCCTTGCCTATTATGACCAGTGAAATAGTAGGAATCTTTTCTGGCTAGAGAACCATCTGTCCAAAAATTGAATGTTAAATCATACCCATATTTTACATCCCGCCACGTCACTGTTTGGAAAGTTGGGGGTATTCTCTCCCCTTCTTCATCAAACTCTGGGGTTTGTCGCAGTACATCGATTAAACCCTGGGGATTTGGTTCCCCATATTCTGCAATGAGAACATCTATTATCCCAAAGGCATCATTAATGTCCATCGCAGGAATATCTAGAATTTTTGTTTTTGTTTCAGAGTCTTCACCATTAGTAATATGTCTCGTTTCTCTTTCTATTTCAGGATCTTCTACTACGATGACTTGGTCAGAATCATTCTTTAAAAGAAGTAAAACGATTAAAATTACCAGAAGTACAATGATTATTCCAGCGAATATTTTAAGTGTCAGTACTATTTTAGAATTAATATCTTTTATTTGCATTGTATTTAAAGAATAACAACAAAATTCTAATTGTTCAATAATAGCATAAATTTATTTTTTATGTGGTAGAATTTAACTATGCTTAACAATCCAGTAAAACCCAAAGTTATAGGTTACTTAATGCTTTTACCTGCGATTTTAATGCTCTCAGGTACGATAGTTGCCCTCTTTTTTGTTCCTTCGTTTGCTTTTGCTTCTGGAGTTAGCTTTTTGGTTCTAACCCCCTTTTTACTTTTAGTATTCTTTTCTCTATTTTTTTCAGCAGTTTGCATATATATTGCTTCTCGCTATTTTAAAAACAAACCTTTTAAAGAAGATAAAACTTTGGGACAACTTTTTGTTTTTTTCACCTTAGGCTATTTCGGATATAGCTCTTTAATTTGTTTGATGTCTAATTTAACAGGTAATGTAGGTGGTTTTGGACAACCTTTGATAGCATTTTTAATTATGTTAATCTTGTTGCCTTTAGGTTTGGGTTTGAAAAATGGGTATAAATAAAAAAGGTTGTAGTGTATTATGTATAAATAAATTTAGAAATAGAGGTTGTGACAAAATTAAAAGAAATATATAAATGTCAGATTTGTGGGAATATAGTTGAAGTTTTGCATACAGGTCAAGGAGAGTTAGTCTGTTGTGGTCAACCAATGGATTTTAATGAGCAAAAGAATAAAGATGTTGGGAAGGAAAAACATGTTCCTGTTTTAGTGGAGGAGGGGGGAAAAACTGTTGTTAAGGTTGGAGAAGAACTACATCCAATGAAAAAGGAGCATTTTATTGAATGGATTGAAGTTATTTACAAAAGTGGTAAAACCTGTAGGATTTTTCTAAAACCTGGTGATGAACCCAAAGTGGAGTTTGCCAGTTCTTATGAAGTTGCAAAAGTTCGTGAATATTGTAATATCCATGGTTTGTGGGCTAATAATTGATGCTGAGAATTTAAAAAATGAATATAGTTGCAATTATACCAGCATATAATGAGGAGAATACCATAGGTGATGTTCTTTCTGTTCTTAAAAAAGTTGATAAGATAAAGAAGATTATTGTTGTAAGTGATGGTTCCAAAGATGATACTGTAATAGTAGCTAAAAGTTTTGATGTTGAAGTTATTGCTTTGAAGGAAAATATGGGTAAGGGAGGAGCTATGAAAGTAGGTTTAGATGATGGTCCTGCTGATATACTACTTTTTCTAGATGCAGATTTAATAGGTTTGAAGAAAAAACATGTTAATGCTCTTTTAAATCCTGTTTTAGAAGACAGAGCGGATATAACGATAGGGGTTTTTGAAGAAGGAAGAGTTTTTACTGATTTAGCTCAAAAAATGATTCCAAAACTTTCTGGTCAAAGGGCATTGCGAGCCTCTGTTCTTAATGGTATGTCAAATTTAGAGGTTGCACGCTTTGGAGTTGAAGTTGCTTTAAATAATCATATAAAAAAAACGAATTTAAGATTAGAAAAAGTAGTTTTAAGTAATATGTCTCATGTTACAAAAGAAGAGAAACTGGGCTTTTTAAAAGGAGTTAATGCGAGGATGAAGATGTATTGGGAAATTTTGAGCTATATAGTTAAAAAATAATTGGGTCTTTAAGAAAGTTTTTTTTTATGTTAGAGTTTTATGCATGCAAGATAGTGATTGGGAAAGTATTCTAAAAATCAGCAGTGCTACCTTACTAACAGTTCTTTGCGGTAGCTTCTTTTTTTTCATTTTTGAGTCTGAAAAGAATCAGTTTGTAGAAACTTTTTTCGATGCTGTATGGTGGTCTGTGGTTACGTTAACTTCACTGGGATACGGTGATATCTATCCTGTGACTACAGAGGGCAGAATTGTGGGCATGTTTTTAATGTTCTTTGGCATTATTCTTATTGGTGTTATAGCTGGTAGTATTACTAGACATTATTTTGAGGTTAGAAATCAAAAGAGAGAAAAAAAGAGGTTTTGATTTTTCCCAACTATTTTGTTAAATTGTAATTAATAAATTATAATTTCAAATTTATGAAAGAAAGAAGAAATATAGTTCTTTTTGTCCTAGGCTTTTTATTGCTCGCCCTTTTGGGTTACTATACTTTTATTGGTGGAGATATATCAATTTTTGAACGAGAAGCTGTCCCGAAAGATGCAGAAGGTTATATTTATGAAACCGTTGAAATTGGTGATCAAGTTTGGTTTGCTGAAAATTTGAAAACGGCGGAATACTCAGCTGGTGAAAGTTGGTGTTATGAAGATGATGATGAAAATTGCGAAGTATATGGTAGATTATATGATTGGGAAGCAGCCTCTGTAGCTTGTCCCGAGGGTTGGGTTTTGCCTTCAGATGAAGATTGGCAAAAATTGGAAAGTTATGTAGACGATGATGAAATGTTTGGTGCAAAGTTGAAGTCTTTGGATTTTTGGGAATTAAACGAAGAGGAAGTAGAATTTAAGGGTTTGGATGAATATGGTCTCGCTTTATTACCAGGAGGACAGTATGTGGAGGGGTATTTTTACGAATTGGGTAATGCTGCTTTCTTTTGGACATCTACTGCTCAAGATAGTGGCCCTGCTTGGAATAGATCTATGCGTTCTGAATCAAATGAAATAACCCGTAGCCTTTTTGGTCCAGAACATGCTTTTTCTGTACGTTGTGTAAAGGAAGGGGATAGAATTGAACTTAATAATAGTACAGAGGAAGTAATTATTGAAGAGTCAGAGAAACAAGTAGAGGTTGAGGAAGAAATAAATGAGGAAATAGAGGAATAATTCTTTTTTGAAATTATGATTACTCGTCAAGAAGCTTTTAGTGTTTTAAAGAAAGAGGTTTCGAATGCGAACTTGCAAAAGCATTGTCTTGCAACAGAAGTTGTTATGAAATCTTTAGCTACTAAATTGGGTGAAGATGAAGAAAAATGGTCTTTTGCTGGTTTGCTTCATGACCTTGACTATTCTAAAACAGCGGATGAACCGGAAAGGCATAGTTTACTTGCTGCTGAGATGTTAGAAAAATTGGACGTTCCCAAAGATATTATTTATGCTGTAAAAGTGCATAATGAGGTCCATGATTTACCAAGAAAGAACTTACTGGATAAGGCATTGTATGCTGTAGATCCTCTTACGGGCTTGATAGTGGCTTGTGCTTTGGTAAGTCCGGAGAAAAAGCTTAAATCTATTGATACTCCCTTTGTTTTAAATAGGTTTAAGGAAAAATCTTTTGCAAGAGGGGCAAACAGAGAACAAATAGCTACCTGTGAAGACTTAGGTCTTTCTCTTGAAGAGTTTGTTCAGATAGGTTTAGAGGCTATGCAATCTATTGATGAAGAATTGGGATTGTAGTAGAATCTTGGTATGGATTTATTTAAAAAGCACGCTAAAACTCTAGTATTGATAATTGTTCTTGGTTTATTACTCTTCTATTTTAGAGCTTGGTTCCATGATTTTGTGATGTTTTTCTATCTAAACCCCGTTATTTTCCAAGTAGCAATTCTTACAGCATTAATATATTACCTTGTTTTAAAGAGAATCCCTTCTTTAAATCGTAAGATGGAAGTTAGGGTTAATGATGGTAATATCGAGACTATAGATACAACAACAAATACTGTTTTACTCCCTGTTTTGTTTGTATTTCTCCTGATTCTTGGTCTTGTTTTCTCGAATTGGTTTAAAAATGTCCATATTACAGAAAATATAGAGTATTCTTTTCGTGAAAATCTTCCAGAATCTACTGAAAATCTCCGATTAATGCCCTATTCTGTTGCTCAGAGATATGCAAAAGACTCATTGCAACTTAGTCAGTACAAATTGGGTACGGAGAATATAGCGTTGGTTGGAGATGATATGAGCTGGGTTTTTCCATTAATCCCTGATGGTTTTATAATTCAATTTTTAAATAAAAACAAAGGTGTCGTTTATGTTAATGCTACTGAGCAATCTAGGAATTCTGAAAATGTTTGGGAGGACATGGAAATAGGAGAGGGTATGTATATTACAGATAACCTTTTTTGGAATATTTATCGTTATAGGTACTTTGTAACATTAGATGATCCATACTATTTAGTTGATGATGGAGAAATATTAACTTGTTTGGGAGCAATTTCATATTCTTATCATATGAAATATGGGATTCTTTATGCTGTTCCAGAATTTGAAGGAGTTTTTGTTGTAGATACTGATGGTGATATTGATTTACTTTCTCCTGAGGAGGCTTTAGAGCACCCTGTCCTTTCAGAAAACAGAATTTTTCCTGAAAGATTGGCAAGAATTTATACACAGGCTTATGAATTTTATCTTGGGATTATAAACAAGCTTTTTATACACGAAGATCAGATTCAGATTCAAGATGTGAGTGATGTGGGGCCTAGAGTTAATAGGCAACCATATCTGATGGATACGGATGAAGGATTAAAGTGGTTTATAAGTGCAGAACCATACGGTGAGAGTCATGGTATTTTTAAAATTTTTGTTATAGATGCTAAAACAGGAGAAATCGAAATATTTGAACTTCCAGAAGATCAAATCCTGACAGGTCCTGTTAAATCTGCAGATTACGTTAGACGTTCAAATCCTATTGTCGATTGGAACAGATTTGGTTCTGTAGAACCTTTACCATTTATTAGAGATCAAAGACTTTATTGGAAGCTTACCGTAATACCAGCAGATTCTGCAGGTATAGCTTATCAAGCTTTTGTTGATGCTCACACAAATGACGTTTACGAGTTTGTTGAGGATGAAGATGTATTTGCATTTCTAATAGGTGATATTGAAATTGAAGAAATTGAAACTGTTGCACCAACGAGAGAAAGTATACTTGATCAGCTTCGAGAAAAATTTAGAGAAATAGAGGGTTTGTTTGAACAACTGGATCTATAACTGTTCCATAACAATTTTAACTATTTCTGTAATATAATCCCCTACTATTGGAATGTTCCAAACGGCAAGTCTACCTAGCATCCATACCATAACAGCACCGAGCACAAAAAAACCTATAGCTAAGCCCAAACCTCTCGCTAAGCCTGATATAAAATTAATAAAAAGCATCCTTCTTGGATTTTTTACAAGTTGTATGTATTCAGCTATTTGAGCTTTTTCCATCTTGGAGGATATTTCGTTTAGTTTCTGATTGACTGTGTTCATGTTGTCTTCTTGCATAAGTTTAATTGTTAAATTTATGTACTTTTTTCTCCTAAAATTATTTCTATTGGCTCTGATTCAAGAATAGTTTTAAAATCTTCATCGTACAAAGATTTTTGTCCCCAAATGAAAGTAACAATGTTTTCCCCTTTTTCCATCTCAGAAATCATGTTAATGTCAATTGGGAAATTAACTTTCATTATCTCCCCTGGTGCGATAGTACCAAAATCTTCTACAGGTTGGAATGGGTATGTTTTGTTATTTAATTTGTATACCAAAGAGTATCCAAAATTTTCATCATAGAGTTCTTTGTAATTAACTGTTTTTTTACCAATGTTTTCCAATTTAATCCTGAGAGCTCCTTCTGATGTATCTTCTGCCTTGCTTGGTTTGAGTAAAGGCTTCCTGTTTTCCAAATGCTTTAGTGCTCTATTGATATTCATTTCCATTATATTCGTAGCTTCCATATCAGTATCATCCTTTTTGTCGTGACTTTTAACCAAAACTGTATCCCCGAGAGAGTAACTCTTTAAAGATATTTTCTCTTTTTCAAAAGTATATACTAATTTATCTTCAGGGAATTCTAAATCAACAATAGTAAAGGTTTCGAAAGAAATAGATTTAATTTTGCCGATTACTTCAACTTCTTGTTTAGTTTTTTTATCTAGCCTATTGTATTCTCTAACGCTCATAGCATCGCTATATTCTTGATTTGAAGACACAAAAACCACAAAAGCGACAAGAACTGAAAGAAGTGCAAAAATAATAATTTTTCTTTTCATCCCTCTAGTTTGAAATATATTTCTCTATTCTAGCATATTGAAAACTACTCTGCCCAAACAAAAGGTTCTCCATGTCCGGGATAAATAGTCATGTCGTTTTTAAGTATTTCATTGAGTCTATTTAAAGATTTAAACATTGCTGCTGGTTCCCCTCCTGGTAAATCTGTCCTGCCGTAACCTCCATCAAAGAGAGTGTCCCCTGTTAAGGCAAAATTGTCACCAAGTAAACAAATGCTACCTTCACTGTGTCCAGGGGTGTTAATAACTTTTAACTTTTTGCCATCTATTTCCAATTCATCTCCTTCCTTTAGAAACTTGTCGGCCTCAAAATCTATATACTCTTTTTCACTTTCATGAATTAAAATTTTGGCATTAAGTTTTTTCTTTAAATCATCGTTTGCTGTAGTGTGGTCAAAATGGTAATGGGTATTAACTATTATCACATCCTGATCCTCTATCTTTTCAAGTATTTTTTCAGTGTCCCCTCCAGGGTCAACGATGATAGCTTCTTTTTTTGCTTTTAAAATATAACAGTTTGTATCTAATTGTCCTACTTTTATTTGTATTATTTCCATATTTTCCCTTTTTTTAATTTTTTAATATATCTTTTAATTTCATACTCGCCCCATATTAAAGGTTTTTCTTCATCACCTAAACCTTTCTCTCTATATATAGCTTTTTCTTCTTCTAGGTACAATATATCAACATCTTCGGGTAGATATTCCAGAATTTTTTCCATATGCAGAGTTTCTAGCTCATCTTTTTGTTTCATTTGAGTTTCACCATTTTTAACACTTTCTACAATATCCAACGAAGTTTCAATGGCTTGTGCTTTAAAGCGACCGATATCTTGTTGTCTCATTTTTTCAATTTTTTCCATAGTGCCTTACGCTTCAAAATTTTCAAGGACATAATCTAAAAAATCTTTTTGTTTAGCTTTATCCTTGGGATAAAGCTCTTTTGCAACCCTCTTACCCTCTTCTTTTGGATTTTCTAATATCCTTTTAATTTGTTTTGTATTAAGATCACCTTCTTTTTCGACCAAATCTGAATCTTTCCCCCCTCCCATAAGCATGGCAGCTTTATAAATATTCTCTGTAAAATTCTCTTGTTCTTCCAAATCATCGGGATATAACTCTTTTGCGACTTTTGGAGTTTCCCCTTCCAAATCGCTTAATATTCTTTCAAAATGTTCTTCTGTTAAGTTTTCTCCAGAGTTTTTGTTTTCGTTTTCCATTTTGACTTTTGATTAAGTTTGTATAATAATAACATAGTTCATTTTCTTAAAAAACTATATTATGGCTAAACCTACTAAGTATGCTCCTCATATTTGTACCGGTGCAACCATTTTTGCTCTTTTGGGTATAATTTTTGGTCTTATTTTTTCTTCCCCTGTAATTATAGTATTGTTCCTTTTTCCAGCGGCTATTTATGAAGCTTACAGAACTGAAGGTAAATCTACTAAAGCGGCCTCAATTATATTAGTCGCTATTTTATTTTTACAGTTGATATTTATAGCGTTTGGTGTAAATTTTAATGTTGCAGAATTTCTTGGTGCAGAAAGACAGCAAATAGGTGGTTATTGGGTACCATTGGGTGATATTAAAGTTGTTGGTCCTACAATTATAGCTATTTTATCAATAATTTTGTTTACAAAAACTTGGGGTGTTTATACTAAATGGCTCGCTGCTGTTATATTTTTCACTTCTTTTGCGATTGTGTATACTTTAGATCCAGAAGTTTTTGAATATCTTTTTAGATTAGCTTTAGACGAAGGTTTAAAGAATATTAAATAAAAAATCCTTGTATTTGATATGAAGAAGCCAAAAGGTTCGCTTAGAGATGTTTTGCTGGAAAATACTGATGAAAAGATTTTGGAAATATATTCTATACTAGAAAAAGACTATTCGGAGGTGTTGTATAGGGAAAACTTTGATGTATCTAAGGAGAAATTAGATTATTATACTCAAAGGCATTGTGAAATTTACTCTAAAAAATCAGAAGAAATATTTGAGAATTTCCCCCAGTGTTTAATTTTGTCTAGTGGTATGTTTGGTGGTAAGACAACATTATCTTTTTTACTTTGTGAAAAATTTGAAAGGGAGGGTAAAAGAGTTGAAATGTTGATAGCGGATGTCGTAGGAGAGGACTATATTACAGCGAGATCCTACAGAGGTTCTCAGAAAAAATCTGCAAAGAGATTTGGGCATCTTACCGAGTATAAAAAGACGATTGAGAATTTAAGTGAAAGTGAAGTAGATGTGATTTTGTTAGATGAATTTTCTTTTTTAGATGTAAAAATAATAGAAGATTTACAAGAAATGTGTTTTGCAAATGATAAGAAGTTGATATTAACAGGTCTAAGTAGTAGTTATTTAGGAAAACTCTTGCCAGCTTTTGAAGAGGGCTCAAAAATTCTTAAAAATGCTCAGATTGAAGAATGTTTTTCATTTGTACCAGGTTTTTGTGAACAAGAACCTCTAGGTCGAAATACTGTTCGATACCTTAGGATAAATAATAATTGGGTTTTAGATTTTGGACTTTTACCTTTGGTTGTTTCCAAGGAAAAAACGCATATTGTTCATTATACTCCAGCAATGTATGAGCATACAGCAGTTTCGATATTAAAAGGTAATGAAGAACTGCTTGATTCAATACTTTGTCCTTCTAAAAAGATGGTTTTGAAACAAAATTTGCTGTTTGGGAAGCTAGAAAGACAATCATTCCCATCTTCTAGGGAACGTAATGTCTAAGGCTTTCGAAGTAAACAATTCTTCTAATTTTTCACAATAATTGTCTAAATCTTTTTGGTGCCAAACCCTTATTATATCGTCCTCTTTCTTCGCTCTGGAGGCGTATGTGTCTTTTGTATATGCAAGAACTTTTACTTCTTTTGGTAATTCTTCTAGTATTTTTTTTAATTCTACTCTGATGGAGCCTCTTTTGTATGCACAGTCTTTCTTCTTATTTAGCTTCTCTATATTTTCCCTTGAAATATCAATTTGATCTAAGCTTTCTTGTATTTGCTCTTGGGAAAATTCTCCTGCCCATTCATGAATCATATCTAAAAGATATTCATCTTCCATTATTTCCCATTATTGTTTAATTTAGAACTTCCGATACCTCCTCCTCTATTCCCTTTTATTTCTTCTATGTCTTTAATTTCAATGAATGTTGCTTTTGGAACTTCGTTCAATATTAATTGTGCGATTCTATCGCCTTTTTTAAAGCTTAAGGTTTCTTCTCCAATATTGTGTAAGATGATTTTTAATTCGTCCCGAAAATTTGTATCTATTGTTCCTGGTGAGTTTGGTATCCTGAGGGATGTTTTGTATGAGAGTCCACTTCTAGGTCTTATTTGCAATTCAAATCCTTGTGGTATTGCAACTTTGAAACCAAGATTAATTAATTTTGTCTCATTTGGCTTGATTTTAATATCTTCACATAGTGCAACGTCTGCTCCAGCATCATCATCGTCTGCATATTTGGGAATGAAAGCATTTTTGTTGCACAATTCTATGTAAACCTTTTTTTCTATTCTGCCCATTTGAAAATCTTTAAATTTTATCTGTAATTTTTACAGGATTTGTTATATTATACAGTATGTATAATTTTTTAAAATATTTTTATGGAAGAAAGAATTCAAGATAGTCAGGAATATGTTAGAGAACCTAAAAAATCCAAAACAGGCAAAATTATTTTGATCACCCTTCTTGTTTTTTTGTTACTGGTAGGAGGTTTCGCATTTTTGACTTACAGGCAAATTACTGGAATGGTTGAGGCAGAGGATCTTGGAGTAGCCTATTCACCTCAGGATTACGAAGATTTAATCCAAAACATTGGTATTGATGTTGAAGCAGAAAAGCTTTGTTTAGATTGTGAGCCGTTGGAATTTAGTGAACCACATGATGTTGATTTGGTAATCACAGATGCTCAGGCTTCTGCGGCTTTTGATTATGCAAACGAGAGTCTTTCTTTCGCTGGTATAAATAATTCACAGATTAGATTTAGTGAAGATATGGGTGAATTAACAACAATGATTACATATCAAGGAAGAAGTTATCCAATCTATCTTTCTGGTAACGTTCAGAAGGGCACGGAGAATACAATCTCTGGGGAAATTTATGATTTGAAGGTTGGAAGTTTTAATATCCCGTCAAATCTTAAAAACATGGCAGAGGAGGCCATTGTTAATTTGGCCAATGATAGGATTGCGACAATGGATGATACATTTCGTATTGATGAGGTTAAATTAACAAGCGAAGGTTTAGATTTTAAAGGCATGGTGCCGACCCAGGCTAATTAATTGGAACTTTCATTTATATTTCTGATTAAGATAGATATTATTTCATTGTTTTGTTCTTTATTTAAACCTATTCTTCTGGGATTTTGTTCAAAAAGTTTATGATGGGCTAAGTGCTCTATATCGGTAACCAAGAGGCCGTTTTCTGAATAATTGTACCGTCCTTTTTTATGCCCTCTGTGCATAATGTGCGCACAAACCAAAGGTCTGCCATTTTCCCCACTTAACTCACTTCTCTCGTTCGCTCTTTCTTTTATTTCTAGACGAACGGGTTTACTAAATGCTCCACAAAATAGCATAAAACAGGTTCTTATATACTAGATAGAAGTAAATGATTTTACTGTTTTTTATCTTTGGATATTTTAGACTAGCACAAGTCAAAAATTTTGGCTAGTTTTATTTAGAAAAACATTGTCATTTTTTCTAACCTTTTGGGGTACTTTAATAGTGAATTGTTCTTTTTGTTCAGCGGTTTTTACTACCTTGTCGTTGATAACCATATTATCTAATTTAAATCTCAAAAGTCCGGTAGTTTTACCTGTTATTAAACATTCCTCTCCTTCTTTTAATTTCACATTTGCAGTAATTTCAATCAAAGCTATTTTCTTTTTAGAAAAGTAATGTAAAACTTTTCCAACAAAAACTCTTTTTGTTTTTGCTTGATTACCAGGACCTTTTGCCCATTCATCGTAATTTCTTCCCATATACAGTCCTGTGCTTAACTCTCTGTTAAAAACTGTTTCTAACTCTTTATTTAACTCTTTGATTAATTTTTTCGAGTAAGTCTCTTTTTCTATCGCATCAATAGCTTTTCTATATGCTCTAATTACAGTGTCTACATATTCCGGAGGTCTGCCTCGACCTTCTATTTTTAAAACTTTTACTCCAGAATCTATAATTTTGTCAAGAAAACCTATTGTGCAAAGATCCTTGGGGCTCATTATATAATTGTTGTCGATTTTAAGTTCTTGTCCAGTTTCGAGATCCTCTACTTTATACGCTCTTCTACAAACTTGTGTGCATTCTCCCCTATTTGCTGAACTGTTGTAGCAATACAAACTCATATTGCATCTTCCGCTCACTGCAACACATAGAGCTCCATGGCCAAAAATTTCAATTTCCACAAGTTTTTCATTTGGTCCAGTAATACTTTCTTTTTTTATTTGTTCAACAATTTCTTTTATTTGTTCTAAATTAAGTTCTCTGGCTAGAATTATTCTGTCTGAGTATTTTGAAAAAAAACGGACAGATTCGATATTAGAGACTGATAGCTGTGTAGAAATACACATTGGTATTTTTATTTCTTGGGCGTATTGTATGGCTGCAAAATCAGAAACTATTACTCCATTAAAATCTGCATCTTTTGCACTTTTAATGATTTTTTGCATCTTTTTCAAATCAGAGTTGTAAAGAACGGTGTTTACAGTGAGATAAGTTTCTACATTGTTTGATTGGCAGTACTTAGATATTTTTTTTAAATCTTTAATCTCAAAATTTTTAGCTCCAGTGCTACGCATATTGAAATTGCTGATTCCAAGATAAACGCAGTTGGCTCCTGCTTGAACTGCAGCCCTTAAACACTCCCAGTCACCTGCGGGGGCAAGTAGTTTAAAAGATTTTGCTTTTTGAGATATTTTCATGATTAATTGCCACCAAACTTTCTATTTCTATTTTCAAAGTCTTTTATTGCTTTGTCTAACTCTTGCTTTGAAAAATCTGGCCAGTGAATGTTTGTGAAATAGAATTCGCTGTAAACTGATTGCCATGTTAAAAATCCCGAGAGTCTTTTTTCTCCAGAGGTTCTAATTATTAATTCTGGATCTCCAATGTCGCCCATCCATGTATTCTGGGTTATTAATTCTTCTGTAACTTCTTCTGGTTTAAAACCTTTTTTAACAATCTCCTTTACAGCTTCCACTATCTCTAAACGACCTCCGTAATTAAAACATAGGTTAATAACTCCGTTTTTATTATTTTTTGTTATTTCCTCTATATTTTCAATACTTTTAATTAAGTCTTTACTTAATTTCTCCCTTGTGCCTAAAAATTTTATTCTAATCCCTTCCTTATTGAACTTATCAACTTCTTCAGTTAGTGCTTTTTTAAGCAATTTCATTAAGAACCCAACTTCTTTTTCACTGCGTTTCCAATTTTCTGTGGAAAAAGCATAAACGGTTAATATTTTTATATTTTTGTCCAAACACCATTGTCCAACTTCTAAAAGTTTGTTATATCCTTTTTGATGGCCTTGTTGTGGTAATAACCCGTTATTTTTAGCCCATCGTCTATTACCATCCATTATGATACCTAAATGATTAATAGTAGACATTAGAAATAGATTTAATAATTTATTTGGAATTTTCTTCTATGAATTTTTCAAAAGACCTATCGTATGTACTTTCTGCTTCTTTTGAGAAACAACAGGCAGGTAACTGTTTTTTTTGCAAATGATGCTCTATGCATTCACAACAGATTCCTTTTCTCGGGCATCCGTCGTATGTGCAAGGGCAATTAGCGATGTTTTTTTGTAATTGACATTTCATATCTTGCAATCTTATCATAAAAACATTTGGCATGAAAGAAAAAATGTACTAGAATGAACGTATGGAAAATTTTTGGGAAATTGAAATGGATGAAAGGCTACAGGCTTTGATAGTCTTTGTGTTTATTTTTGTGGCCTTATATTTGTTTCGAACAATAGTCTTAGGTCGTCTGCGAAATCTATGTGATAGGACGAAAACTCAAGCTGATGAGATATTGGTTGACTCTATAATAAATATCAGCCCTGTTTTTTATTTTATGATTAGTGTTTGGGCTGCAAGTCAAATTTTGGAATTACCTGACTTATTAGTGAAGATTATAAATTGGGTTACTCTAATTTTGCTTATTTATTATGTTACCAAAGCGGTTCAGAAGATTACGGAATATATTATAAAAAACCACATTTTTAAAGAAAGAAAAGGTGAAAGTGATTCGGGAGTTATTATTAAAGGATTTATAACTCAACTAACGAAAGTTGTTATTTGGGGAGCTGCCTTACTAATATTACTACAGAATTTAGGAGTTCAAATTTCCGTTCTTCTTGGAGGTATGGGACTTGCTGGTTTAGCTGTTGGTTTTGCTTTACAAAGTATTTT
>SLSN01000005.1 GCA_007130415.1 Patescibacteria group bacterium | reverse complement strand
TCTGATACAGGTGAGGGTATATCTAAGAAGGCTATTAGTAAATTAGGCACTAAATTCTTCCGTTTAAACCAATATGTATCTGGTAATTACAGGGATGATGAGCCTGAAAAGGGTCTTGTGCGTCCTGGTGGTACGGGTTTGGGCTTGTATGTGGCTATTGGCCTAATTGACCTTATGGGTGCTACTTATGATGTTAAGAGTGAAGTTGGTAAGGGTTCTACTTTTACAGTGACTTTTGAAAAGCCTTAGTTAAAGTTAAAGATCCTTGAGTTTTTTTGCAGAATCTTCTTTCCCGTTTTTATTTATCAAATTGAGATATTTTTCTGTAGTAGAAAGCCTTTTGTGCCCAACCAATTTTGAAACGGTTGTTAAGGTGACCCCGTTGGCTAGGTGATGCGCTATGAACGTATTTCTTAGATCATTAACCTTTGCATTTTTAATACCAGCTTTTTCGAAAGCTTTGTCTATTGTTGTCCTAATATTCCTTACTAAAAGAGGTCTGCCATTTTTTGTAATGAAAAGAGCATCATCTTCACTTTCAGGGCGAATTTTTAAATAATCCTGTATTGCAGCATACGCAGATTTGTTTAAAGGAACTTTCCTAGGAGAGTGGTTGCCTACAGGTTTTATATACAAATACTTAATCTTCTTGTCTTTAGATTCCCTTAAGTCATCTAGTGTAAGTCCAGATAATTCACCAATTCTAATTCCAGTTTGTAGAAGTAGCTCGATGATGGAGTAGAGGCGAACGTCAACCCTGCTGACATCTCTCAGCGCTCTGTATTCCATCATGGTGAGCACTCTTGGTGGTTTCATTTCAAAAGCTGGATGAGCAAGTTTTTCGGCGGGATTTTCAGTAATAACTTGGTTCTCTAAAAGGTCTCTAAAGAATGTTCTCGTGCTATTTATCTTCCTGGAAACACTCTTGGGAGTATATCCGGCACTTTCCATATTTTGTTTAAAGCTTTCCAGGTCCGTTATTGTCACCTTGGTGATGTCATCGATACCTTTTTGGTTCAAATACGCCAAAAGCTGCTGTATATCTTTTGAGTAAGCAATAATTGTAGAATTTGACCTTCCTCTTTCTTTGAGCCCATCGACAAAATCTTGGTGATATTTAATGAAATCTGGGTTTTTAATGTTTGACAAGTTTCTTATTCTAATAGTTTAAAGTAAGCCTAGAGACTGAACTATTTGCATTATATCATTGCTGTTGTGCTGGGGTCAATAGCCACATCTCCTCTAAATACTAACAGCCTATTAGTTGCGCTATGTGCCTTTCCTTACAAAAGATTTTTTGTGTATAATGAACTTATGTTTGAAAAGAATGGTAGAAGGAGAAAAATTAAGGAAAAAACAAATTTAAAAAAAATTCTATTGGTTTTTTTAATGCTTTCTTTCATAGCTTTCATGGCATATCACTTGTTTTTAGCCATTAATATTGCAAATGAGAAATTGCAAATTTTAAAAGTAGCACAAACGGATGTTGCAGAGCTAAGAATTCGTAATTTAGAGCTAGTTTTGGAGAAGGGTGAGGTAGTGTCAATGGAGTATATTGAGAAGGAAGCAAGGGACAAGTTACGGTATAGTGGAGAGGAGGAGACGCTTTTTGTAATACCAGAAGAACTATTAAATTCTGAATGGATTGAGCAAGAGTTAGAATTAGCTAAGGGCTCGTCAACACAGGATGAAGAGAAGGGCCCTGAAGAAATTTTTCAAATATGGATGAACTTCCTCTTTTCGAGTGGAGTTTGAAAAGTAATGAAAATTTAGTATAATCAACTGTTTGTAGACGCGGGGTGGAGCAGAGGCAGCTCGTCAGGCTCATAACCTGAAGGTCATCGGTTCGAATCCGATCCCCGCAACCAATCTCTGCTTTTATTTTAAATCTGCTTTGCTTTTAATTTAAGTTTTTCTTTTTTTAAATGTCACTCACAGACGATTTAAGAAAAAACATGTACTTGTTAATAGATGGTAAGGTTTTTTTTGTAATAGAGAGGAAATACAAAACACAGGGTAGGCAAGGGGGTTTGATTATTTTGAAATTGCGAAATCTTTCAAACAATACTACCCAGAACATGACAGTTAATGCAGGCACAAAATTTCAAGAAATTTCCCCAGAAACAAAAGAAATGCAGTATCTTTACAATGATGGAGGTGCTTACTTTTTCATGGATACAAAATCTTTTGAAACAGTTGAAGTTCCAAGTGATGTAGTAGGGGATTACAGTTCTTTTATGAAGGAAGGAGAGAAGATTTTAGTTTTGCTTTTTGAAGAAAAAATAATTTCAATTAAAAGAAACCCTACGGTTGAGCTTAAGGTAACAGAGTCAGTAGATGCTGTAAAGGGTAATACAGTTAACGCAGCAACGAAAACAGTTACTTTGGAGACAGGATACAAGGTTAATGTCCCATTATTTGTCAAAAAAGGTGATGTCGTTGTAGTAAATACTGAAAATGGTACCTATGGTGGAAGAGCTTAAAGAATCAACAATTCTCTTTTGTAATCTTGGCTAAAGATTAGTTTTTTTAATATTTCCTTCGAACTTTTAAGGCTATCTTTAAAGTCTATTTTTAAAAATTCTGCATTTTTACCTTCCAATATCTCTCCACTATTAATATCTAAGATCCTCGCATTTCCTTTTGTTGCGTAGTAAAAAGGCGATTCTATGGGGATTAAATCGTCTTGTCTGTAAATCATGCTCTTCATTATCTGAAACATATCTAATGTTGTTCCAGCTCCAACATCAGATCCCAAACCTATCGGTATCTCTCTGTTTTCGAATTCTTTTAAGGGGAACTGCCCACTATTTAGAAAGAGATTTGCATCGGGACAATGTATTATATTTGTCTTGGTTTTTTGCAAAATATCAAACTCTTCTTTTGTACTGTGTATTGCATGTGCAAGCAATGTTTTTGGACCGAGAATTTTTGCATCCTCATATACTTGTGCGTATGTTTTTGAATATGTTTTTTTTACAAAATCTACCTCATGCTTGTTTTCATTAATGTGTGTTTGCAAAAAAGTTTTATTTAATCTTGAAAGTTTTGCTGCTTCGTGCATTAATTCTGGTGATGTACTTACAGCAAACCTCGGAGAGTATACATACTGCAGCTTTTCATTTTTCTCGTGCCATTTTTTCTGCAATTCATAGCTTTCACTTAAACTCTGTATTGCATTTTCACACAGCTCTTTTGGACAATTCTGATTCATCATTACTTTGCCCATAAATATTCTTAGTTTTGTTTTTTCTGCCTCTTCAAAAGCAATGTCTGTACTCCCTTTATGTATTGATGAATATATTACTGCTGTTGCTGTTCCGACCTTTTTCAATTCTTCAAAGAACTTTTTGGATAGGTTCTTTGCATACTGGAGATTTTCAAAATCCATCTCTGCGGGTAGGGCATAGCTGTTTAGCCAATCCATTAGCTCATACCCATAATTTCCGGCTATTGGGAATTGAGGAAGGTGTGTATGGGCATCTATGAGTGCTGGGGTGATTACTGATTTTGAAAAATCTTTTAATTTACTTTTTGCTGTGTTTTTAGTCTTTGGCGTTATGCTTATGACAGTGCCTTTTTCTACTTCAATGATATGCTCATCTAGAAACTCGACGGTTTCCCTATCTATTGGATTTAGTATGTTCGTAAGAATTTTCATAATGATTCAGAATACTATTTTTTACATTTTTTAACAAATCAGCTGTGTATATATGAAAAAGTGTTGTATGTTATGGTATAATTTGTTGAATTTTGGCAGGATAGCTCAGTTGGATAGAGCGTGGGATTCATAAACCCAAGGTCGGGAGTTCGATCCTCCCTCCTGCTATTTTTCCCTTAATTAATCTTT
>SLSN01000075.1 GCA_007130415.1 Patescibacteria group bacterium | reverse complement strand
GCTACCATAGTAGAGGGACGTCCGGATTTTTTAACTACGGGTGATATAGTTGTAGTATTGGGTGTGGATTAGTAATGTAATTTTTAAATAATTGAAGTAGAATGAAATTATGTATTTAATAATTTTTTTGATTTTAATAATATTCTTAACTCTTTTTGTTTTGTTCTTTGTTCTCAAGATGAAAGGTAGGGAAAAAGAAGAAGGTGTTTTTGAGGAGATACCTAATCCAGTTTTTTTAAAAATTCTTGTGCCGAGAGAAAATGATAAAACTCCTCTTGCTGCAGAGCAGATGTTTTCTTCTTTGCATGGAATTTTGAGAGAAAGAATAAGGTCGGCTGATCTTTTAAGTTTCGAAATTATTGCTTCTGGAGAAGAAGGTATACGTTTTTATGTTGTTTGCCCAAAGGATTTAGCCAAGTTTGTTGAAGGTCAAATATATGCTCAATATCCTAATGCAAATCTTGAATATGTTGAGAATTATCTTACTGCAAAAAACATGAAAACTTTTGTTAGTGTAGGTAAAATTGAATTGGAAAAAGGTTGTATATTCCCGATTAAAACCTTTAGGGATTTTGATGTTGATCCTCTTGCTGCTATAACCTCAGCTATTAGTGACTTACAAAAAAATGAGGAAGCTTGGATACAGCTTGTTATTCGTCCTGTTTCGAATTTTTGGCAAGATGAATCAAAAAAATATATAAGTTGTACAAGAGAAGGCAAAAATCCAATAGGGGACTCTGTTTGGAGAAAATTAGGAGGTATTTTTGTAGATGCTTTTAGTTCTTCAGAGGATGGTCAAATTACTAAAGAAGTTGTTAAATTGGCTCCTGGTCAAGAAGAAGAACTTTCAAAGATTGAAGAAAAAATGCTTAAAGTAGGTTTCGAATTTGCTATTAGGGTTGTTGCTAAAGCAGAGGAGCAAATGCGTTCTGAGCAAATTCTTAGGGATGTTGTTGCTAGCTTTAAGCAGTTTACTACTGCTCACCTTAATAATTTTACAAATACATCGGATTTCATTGATGCTAAAAAAATATATGAAAACTTTTGTAAAAGAAGTTTACTTTTAGATACTAGTGATATTTTAAATATTGAAGAACTGGCTTCAGTTTTTCATTTGCCTAACATTTCAGTTGAAACTCCGAATATTAATTGGAGTCGTGCGAGGAAGGCTGAACCACCTATGAATTTGCCTGTTTTGGGTGGTGAAAATGTGAATGTCTTCGCTGAAACAGACTACAGGGGAGAAAGGTTGCAATTTGGGCTTAAGAGAAGTGATAGGTCCAGACATTTCTATGTTCTTGGGAAGACGGGTGTCGGTAAATCCACGGTTTTTAAGAATATGATACTTTCAGATATACTTGCTGGTGATGGTGTTTGTTATGTTGATCCCCATGGTCAAGATGTTGAAGATATACTTAACTATATCCCTGAGCATAGAATTAATGATGTTGTTTACTTTAATCCTGCTGATGTAAATAATCCTGTAGGTTTTAATCTTCTTCAGCTTAATGATCCAGCACAGAGAGATTTGATAGCTGATGGGGTTGTGGAAGTTTTTAAAAAACAATTTGGTGATTCCTGGGGACCTAGGCTTCAATATATTATGCAAAATGCAGTTGCTACTTGTCTTGAAGCTCAAGGTGTTACTTTGCTTGCTGTTACAAGGGTTCTAACTGACAAGAATTTTCGCAAATTTATTCTTAAACAAGTTGATGATCCAATTTTAAAGAAGTTTTGGGAGGAAGAGTTTGCAGCTATGTCTTCGAATTCAAGACTTGTTACAGAAGCTGTTGCTCCAATTCAAAACAAAGTAGGTAGATTTATTGCTACTGCTGTGATACGCAATATTATTGGTCAGGTTAAGTCGACGATAGATTTGAGAGAGATAATGGATAACAGAAAGATTCTTCTCATAAATTTAGCACAGGGTAAGATAGGGGAAGAGAATTGTGCTTTGCTTGGAGGTATGTTAATTACTAGGCTTCAAAGTACTGCTATGGAAAGGGTGGATGTACCTTTTGAAGAAAGGAGAGATTTTTTCCTCTATGTTGATGAATTTCAGAATTTTGCGACGGAGTCTTTTGCAAAAGTTCTTTCTGAAGCTAGAAAGTTTAAACTTAATTTAACAATGACAAACCAATATATTGAGCAGTTACCGATTAATGTAAGAAATGCAATTTTTGGTAATGTAGGGTCTCTTTCGTCTTTTGTTGTTAGTCAGAGTGATGCTCAGATTCTTGCGAATGAATTCGCACCAATTTTTTCAGCTGAGGATCTTGTATCACTTGAATCACATGCTATGTATACCAAGCTGTGTATTGATGGAATGACTTCTAAGCCTTTTAGCGCTCGTTCTTTGGATTTGAAATATGAAAAGATGGATTACAAGGAGAAAATAATTGAGAGTTCGAGAAAGAAGTATGGCATGAAAAAGGTTGAAATTGAAGATAAAATTCGTAGGTGGTCGGATCAGAAGTATAGTGATAATGGAAATAGGTCAGTGAGTTGACAAATTCGTTGGTGCGACGTACTATGGAGTAAATAAAAATATGGAGAACAAAAAAACACAAAAAGTTATTTTTATAGTATTAGCAGTGACTGTCCTTATAGGTTTTGTTGGTGCTTTTATTGTTTATTATCTCTCTGGATCGGATGAGGAAGTAGAGGAGGCTAAAGTAGAAACATATTGTGTTTGTCTTACTGCGTACACTACTCCAGAGTGTGATGATTGTTTGTGCCCTCAAATTGAGTCTCAGGCTTTAAAGACAAGAATAGGTAAAGTTGTAGATGGTGTTTGCAGTTTGGATTGTGAGAGATTCCCGGATGTATATCAGGAAAGAGAAGTCGTTAATTGTTTATTGGATGAGACTAGGGAGCAGGTGTGTCATTCTATAACTGTAAGGGATATAAATACTAGGGAATTACTTGTACCTCCTGTTGCGAAAAGTGAGGGAGCCTTAATAATTGCTTCCTTCGTTCCTAGACTTATTTCTGGAGAACCTGAAAATTTTACTCATTTTGAAATGATAGTTAATGGTGTTGAAAAACGAATAGATGGTGGAAATGTCCCAGCTACGGTAGTTGATGGACAGAGAGTTTATTATCCTGAAATTGAATTTATGGATTTTAGTGATGTTGATACTATGACTGTACAAGCTGTTGCCTATTCTGATGCTTCACCAGAAGGCACAACTTTGAGCAAATACTGTTCTAGGAGGTATGATTTAACAGACGAGAGGATGCCTTTTTGCTCTAATTTACTTGTATATACTCGAGAGGGAGAGGATGAAGGTACTTTGGTCATAAATCGATTGGAGTTAAATACTCCGAATTTGAGAAAGGAGAATAATGTTTCTATCGAATTTAGTTTTGAGCACCCTTCTCTTGAGAATGTTTTAATTGAAAATATTACCTCAGAGTATATGGAGGAATTGTTAGTTAATGGGAAATTATTTTTAGATTCTGATTATCTCTATTCCACGCCAGATTTATATGTAAATGGTGATGGTTTCCCAGTTTTTGATGTGGGAAATTTAGAGACAGATTCGATTAACGTTTCTGCACAACTTAGCGTGGATGGTGTACCTGCGTATTCTGCTTTATGTCAAGAGAATGTATCTGTAACCCTTGATTTTGAACCTGAACCAGAGCCTGAACCTGAACCAGAGCCTGAACCAGAGCCAGAGCCTGAACCAGAGCCTGAACCAGAGCCAGAGCCAGAACCAGAGCCAGAGCCAGAACCAGAGCCAGAACCAGAGCCAGAGCCAGAACCAGAACCAGAACCAGAAGAGATTCACGAACCAGTAGAGGCAAGCCTGGGAGGTATCTATTGGATTTTCCTGTTGGTCCTTTTACTATTCT
>SLSN01000051.1 GCA_007130415.1 Patescibacteria group bacterium | reverse complement strand
CTTGATTACAAGAAAATTTCATAAAAAACTTTTTAAAAATCAATGTACAAAGAAGTATATATTATTTTTGAAAATTTTTAAACTAGTCTTATCTATTATTATATTAATATAGTAGTAGTAATAGAGAGTGTAGATATGTTTTTAACTAGAAAAAAAAGAAGGAAAACTCTATTTAGTACACTATTTACTCAAAAATTTTTAACTGTGGATTACTTAATTATTAAAAAACCTTTTCAATACAAACACAACATTTATTTTTACCTTTTGGAAAGAGACTTTTAATTTGTGGATATTAATTGTGGGTTAAATGGATATGTTTTTTTATTTAAAAATTTCTATCAAAATTTTTATAGTTATTTAAAAACAAAAAAAACATTTTTTGTATAAAAAGGGGATTTTTAAATATGTAGATAAATGTATATTTATCCAAGTTATATTCAAGTGTTAACTACAAAGTTATGCACAATTATTCACAGATCATATGTTGGCATTTCTCAACCTTTTCTGCAAACCTTTTATCTTCTTTTATCCTTTTTGAAATTCTTTCACAAGCATGAAGCACAGTAGTATGATCTTTCCTATTTACTTGCTTTGCAACTTTTTCTAGAGGATACTCTAAGCTGTCTCTTAAAATATACATAACTATTTGTCTGGAAAGGGCTACATATGCCGTTCTTCTCTTTCCTTTTATTTCTCTGCTTGTAACATCAAAAACTTCACAAACAGAATCTATTACTTTTTCAGGAGAAATCCTTTTTCTTTTACTTTCAATGTCTATGGCAAGAATTTGGATTATTTCTTCTTGTGAGACATCTTTTCCTAAAACTTTAATTGTTGTAGCTATTTTTGTTATAGCCCCTTCAAGCTCTCTAACATTACTTTCAATGTTTGTTGCTATTGTTTCTAAAACCTCGTTAGACAACTCTATATCATGATCTTCGCATTTTTTCAAAAGTATAGCCCTTCTTGTTTCATAATCAGGAGACTGAATATCACAAACCATTCCCCCCTCAAATCTAGATCGAAGCCTATCTGTAAGGCCATCTATTTCTTTTGGGGGCTTGTCAGAAGCCATAATTATTTGTTTACCAGATAGATGAAGTGAATTAAAAGTATGAAAAAGTTCTTCTTGTGTTTTAGGGGAGTTGGTTATGAATTGTATATCATCAATTATCAGAACATCTAATTTTCTGTAATTATTTCTGAAGTTCTCTGTTTTTCCGGTTCTAATAGCATCAATTACTTCGTTCAAAAACTGTTCAGAATTACAATAGATTATTTTTTTTGAGGGATTTTTATTCAAAATATCATTTCCCACAGCTTGCATTAGGTGAGTTTTCCCAACACCAGTTCTTCCATAGAAAAAAACAGGGTTGTAGGCTTTTCCTGGGTTTTCGGTAATTGCTTGAGCTACAGCATTGGCCAACCTGTTACCAGACCCGATGACCAAATTTTCAAAAGAATACATAGGATTGAGTTGGGAATATTCTAAAGATTGAAGCTTTTGTTTTTCAAAATTATTTTCCTCATTGAAAATTGGCATATCAGAGCCATGGTACTCGTACTTTCTTTTATTCTTTTTTACTTTATTCTCTTCTTTGATATTAACGATTATTTCAACATTTTGCCCCATTGTTTCGTAAAGGATGTTTTTTAGTAACCTAGAATGATTGTTCAAAATCCATTCCCTTTGATATGGCTTGGAGCATTTAAATTCAGCAACCCCGTTGGAAATATTGTAGAGATAGAAACCTTCGTACCACATTACGAATTCTCTATGGGAAATTTTCATTTTTAAAAGCTCTTTAACAACTTTCCAGTTTTTATCCACACTTTCTTCTGCAAACAAATTGTTTTTTTGAGAATTTTGAGGTGTTGTTATTTTCTCTAAGTGCGTTTGGGGGTCAATTTTTTGCATGAAAAAAACAAAACAAATTAAAACCAACACTAATATTTTTGGGGGCAGTGATTAGGTAAGCATTATAATGAAAAAAACAAAGTTTGTGGATAATTAACAAAGGTTTTCAGAAAAAGTAGGTTTTTAAGAGGATTTTTAAACAACACCACCAATGTCTATTTTCCTTAGAATCACATATATTTGACAAAGCTTATTCTTTTTGTTAGCTTTAAGTCAAGAAAAATTACTATTTTAAAACAAAAAAAATGAACAAAAAGAAAATATTAATAGTTGAAGACGAAGAGATGTTGCTAGATTCCTACTGTGAGATATTGGAATCTTCAGGTTATGAGGTTCTCCGGGCGAATGATGGTTACAAAGGATTGGAAATTTTAGAAAGCGAGGGAAAGTCTTTGTCTTTGGTGATATTGGATTTGATGATGCCAGGCTTGGACGGTTTGGAAGTTTTACGCATTAAGACAGAAAGTCCCGATAAATATGGTAAGCTACCAGTTCTTGTTTTGACTAATATGGCTAGTGAAAAAGCAATAAAGGAAGCTTTTGACATAGGAGCAACCTCCTATTTAATTAAAACAGAAATGGATTCAGAATCTTTAGTTAAAGAGGTTCAGAAGATATTGGGTTAAAACCTTTCTAAAAAATCATTTACACAAAACCTTTCTTGCTATATAATCGCAAAGATACTTAAAATTTTGTTTTTCAGATAATGAAAAGAACATTTCAGCCAAAAAACTTAAAAAGATTGCGTAAGTTTGGTTTTTTAAAAAGAAATAAAACAAAGGCAGGCAAAGAGGTTTTAAAGAAAAGAAGATCTAAGGGAAGAAAGGATCTAACAGCTTCTGAGGAATATTCCTTGCAAAGAAAAAAGAAAACTAAAACAATAAGGTAATATGCTTAAAAAGAAATATCGTATATCCGAAAAAAAAGATTTTGAAAGGATATACAGTCTGGGAAAGAAGGTAAAAGGAGAGTTTGGAATGTTAATAGGCTTGGAAGATGAGAAAATAGCTAATTGCGAGTTTGGTGTTGTTGTAAGTAAAAAAATAGGCAAAGCTCATCAAAGAAACAAGTTTAAAAGGAGAGTAAGGAATATCATTCAAAATCTTTTAAATCAAGATTTTTTTAAGAACAAGAGGCTAAAGATTACTTACATAGCATTTAAAAACCCTGAAACCTTTGAAGTTTTAGACAAAGAACTTAGAGAACAATTTAGAGAACTTTTAGAAAAATGAAAAAAATAATATTGAGTTTAATAGTCTTTTATAAGAAAAATCTCTCCAAGCCAGGACTTTGTAGATTCACACCCTCTTGTTCTGTATATGCATATGAGATTATACAAAAGGAGGGAGTTTTTTGGGGAACTTGGAAGAGCTTAAAGAGGCTTTTAAGGTGCAATTCTTTTCTTACCCCTATTGTGGGGACATATGACCCTGTTAATTAAATAAGATAAAGCAAAAACTAAAAAATGTTGTCTTTTATTTGGAACAATTTTCTTTTTCATCCAGTACTAAACGTATTAATAGCTCTTTACCATCTTTTTGGAGAAAATCTTGGTTGGGCTGTCATAGTTTTGGCTATTTTAGTCAGACTCCTTCTAATTAGAAGTACTAGAAAGCAGATGGAGATGACCAAAACAATGGCTACTTTAAAGCCTAAGCTGGAAAAGTTGAATAAGAAATATGCAAACAACAAGGAACTTTTAGCAAAAGAACAAATAAAGCTTTACAAAGAAACAGGATATAACCCTTTAGGATGTCTTTTTAATTTCATCCCCCAAATGGTTATACTTATCGTAATCATTCAGGTAATTAGGGTTGTAACAATAGATAATAATTTTGATGGACTCTACCCTTTTGTTGAAGCTTGGATTAATGGAGGTAAGGATCTCGTTCTTGACACCAGGTTCTATCTTTGGGATTTAGGAAAGAATTATTCCCAAGTAGCTGAAGAATATGGATATTTGGCTAGTCAGGGCATTGCATATATCCTCCTTTCTCTTTCTGTAGGTATTGTTCAGT
>SLSN01000061.1 GCA_007130415.1 Patescibacteria group bacterium | reverse complement strand
ATTAAATAAATGCCGAGGACAGGAATCGAACCTGCAAGGGATTTAATCCCACGTGGTCCTAAGCCACGCGTGTCTGCCAGTTCCACCACCTCGGCAAAACACTGCGTATTATAACTTTTTTAAGCAATTAAAGCTATATTTTATGAATTATCCTCATCAAAAACGTCACCATAAACCTTGAAGTAGCCATTTTCTTGCTCAGGAGCGTTTGCGAGTACGTTTTTTTGTGACATTGATGTCCCAATTTTGTCTTCTCTTAACTCATCAAAATCTATTTCTTCGAATTTTACGTCTCCCTTTTCTTTGAAATCTTGTAAAGTTTCAACCGATGAAAGTATTGTTTGCATTTCTCCAGTAAATTTTTCCAATTCTTCATCTGTCAACTTTATCTTTGAAAGTGATGCTAACTTCTCGATTTCTTTTTTTGTTAATTTTACCTTCCCCATTATTTTGTATTTTCAAGTAATTCTTTCAAAACTTTCTGTACTAATTTAGGGTCTGCATTACCCTTAGACATTTTCATAACTTGCCCAGTTAAAAACCCAATAGCGTTTACTTTACCAGCTTTGTAATCATTTACAGGATTTGGATTTTCTTCAATTGCTTTAGTGGCAAATTCTTTTATCTTTTCTTCATCAGAAATTATTTCAACATCAGATTCTTCCATTAGCTTGTTTAAATCAAGTTCTTCAGTTAATGCTTTTTCTAAAATTTCCTTTGCTTTACTATTTAAAAACTCTTTCTTCTCAACCTTAACAATTAGTTTACCTAAACCCTCTTTTATTTTTTCTATATCTTCAAATGTTTTATTTGTGTTGTTTAAATGAGCAAAAACTGGACCTGTAATCCAATTTGCGACAGCTTTTGCTGCAGTTTTTTCATCTAATTCTTTTTTAACTTCTTCTAAAAGCTTTTCAAAAAATTCGGCTCCTTCTTTTGATGCAGTTATAACTTGTGCGTCGTATTCTGAAAGATTGTATTTATCTGTGTATCTCTGAACCTTTTCATCAGGTAATTCTGTTAGCTCTCTCTTAATTCTGTCTACAACATCCTTGGTAATTTTAATTACAGGGATATCTGGATCAGGGCAATATCTGTAATCTTGTGCTGATTCTTTTGATCTTTGAAATTCTGTAATATTTTTAACAGCGTTCCAACCTCTTGTTTGCTGTATTATCTCATTTCCATCCTCTATCTCTTTTATCAACCTCTCAACTTCATACTCTATTGATTTTTCGACTGCTGAAATTGAACCAATGTTTTTAATTTCAACTTTTGGATTTAAAGTACATCCTCCATTTGCGCATATCATACCGTTTCTGTATTCCCAAGTACCCTTTTTTTGCACAGAAATATTTGGTTCGCATCTCATTTGCCCTTTTTCCATATCAGCATCAGATACATCCAAATATCTAACAATCTGTCTAATTTTTGACGCATATTCTTTAGCTTCATATGCGCTTTTTATTACAGGTTTTGTAACAATTTCAATTAAAGGAATTCCTGATTTATTGCAGTCTATTAGGGTATAGTTTTTAACATGTAGAGACTTTGCAACATCTTCTTCCTGATGTATTCTTTCGATTTCAACTTTTACTTTTTCACCTTTTGTGTTTTTTATATATATAAATCCATTTGAACAAATAGGGTTGTCGTATTGGCTTATCTGATAGCCCTTTGGAAGATCGGGGTAGAAATAGTGTTTTCTGTCAAAGCGAATATTTTTTGAAATTTCACTGTTTGTTGCTAGTCCTAGAAGTATACATTTCTCAATCGCCCTTTTATTTGGCACTGGTAAAGCTCCTGGCAAACCTGCGCATACAGGGCAAACCTGAGTATTAGGTTCTTTTTCAAAGTATTGTGCTGCACAAGGGCAGAACATTTTAGACTGTGTTTTGGTTTGTATGTGTATTTCCAAACCGATAATTACGTCATATTGTTCTTTCATATAGCGGCATTATATCACTGAATTAGTTTAATTGTCTCCCTTTTCTTTAAGAATGTAGTATGTTTTTTTGTTTTTGCCTTTTTTCTCTAGATACCCTGCTTGTAAAAGTTCTGTCAAATCTCTATATGAAGTCATAAAAGACACTCCCATTAAGTTTGTATACTCTGTTCTGTTAATTCTTTTATTTTCTTCAAGATATTTAAGAATCTTTAATTGCCTATCATTCAAATTTTCTTCAGAATCGGCTTTTTTCTTTATGGTTTTGTTGTAAGCAGATTCGTAAAGTTGTTTTAATTGTATAGATTCCAGAGATAATGCGTAAAGAAGAGCCTCAGTAAAAAGGGTTTGATCTTTATTCTTTTTTGACATTTTAAAAATTTCTGGGATTTCTTTGTAGATGGGTTTTAGTGCTTTGGCAAAACACAAAGTATTATTATGATTATATCCGAAATCCTTTAAAACACATGTCGCTGTTAACATCGAAGTTATTTGGCTACCAGCGTACATAGGGGCATTATCTATGAACTCATAAATCAAAAGGGCACATTGTATCAATTTATGGTAATTATCTTTACCAGAATATATCCATTCTGAAAGCTCATTAAAATACTTTTCTGTATTTCTTTTTGGGTAATAGTCTCTGTATTTGTACCATTGATCGTGTATTTCATTAGGCATTTCAGAAAATTTCCTAAATTTCCCAGTCTCCCATGAATCAAGGATATTTTTTAAAAGTAGATTATTTAGATGAGCCATCAGTTCAGAAGATATGGGAACAAATGATGTTGATTTATATGAGTTTATGAAGTCTTGTGTGCTTCTGTAATTTGTTAAAATTTTGTATTTTGCACCCTTAGAAACATCTATTTTGCCTCTTTGGATATCAAGGGCTTTTGAATAGCCGATGGGTAAGTTGATGATTTCTGCAAGAGCATTAATATCTTCAGCGTGAACTCTCTCATACAGTTGTTTTTTTTCTTTGTAGGGTAGGGGTATATTTTTAATCCTCTCATTGTTTATTTCAAAAGTAACAATGTATTTCATCATCAAATTTGTTAGCGTTATATTTGGAGAGTACATAAAAACCTTCATTTATTAATTAAAAGCTGGTGAGTGGATTTGAACCACTGACCTATTCTTTACGAAAGAATTGCTCTAGCCAACTGAGCTACACCAGCATGTTGAAGTATAACAGATGCGTAACACACCTGTAAGACCGATAGTATTTATTATTTCTTAAAAAATTGATATAATGATGGTGAGTGATCTTTAAAAAATAAAAAAATAGAAGGGAGAAAAAATTATGAAGAAAATAATTTTGATTATTATTTTTTCAATGATTTTTGTTGTTGGAAATCCTGCTTATGCTGCATATGTTGACCGAGGTGATGTGAATCTCGATGGTGTTGTTGATGTAAACGATGTAGTGCTTGTTAAGCAACACATTCTAGGTATTACGGAGTTAACAGATGAGGAATTTGCCAGAGCAGACACGAATATGGACGGAGTTGTGAACATCATAGACTTAGTGTTCATCATTAAAGTTCTAATACTGCAAATAGAAGATCCCGAATTTTAAACTAAGAAAAGATCACTCAACCCGGTGTTGTGGTAAATTTATTAAAATATAAACTACACACCGGGCTTTTTATTGACATGCTTTAAAACTAATAGTATCATCACGCCTAATTTGATTTTTACTACTTGTTATGGAAAAAGAAAAAGACTTACATAAAGAGACTTTAGAATCTATAACAGAGCAGGAGTTGAACAAGATGGATGAAGGTATAAACGGGTTGTTTTTAAATCGAGGTATAGAAACAAAAGAGGGAGATTACCTTTTAAAATCAGAAGAGGAATTTTCTGATGGTGAATCTGAAAAGTTGAATATGTATTCAGTAGAAGGGGTGCTTAATGGTCATCCGTTAAAAATTACAAAAGAAGATTTTATTTCGAGAAAAAACGGAACCTTTAATAGTAGGATTTGTCTTTTTGAAAAAGTGGAATACATTGAGAAAGAAGGTAGTGAATATTGTGAAGTGTATTCTGCAGAGGTTAATAGAAAGTCTGGTTCTAGGGATTGGTTGATTCGGTATAAACAAAAGTTTTTGCAACACAATACTCTACCTCATGGTAGGCAAATGCAAATGTTTTATGAAAAAATCTCTGAAGAAGAGAACTACGAAGACTTACTAACTTTTTATAAATCTTTAGAAGAAGTCGCTGTTTCTTTTAAATAAAAACATGATTGTTAAAAAGCGAAAGACGGGATTCGAACCCGCGACCTTCTGCTTGGGAAGCAGACGTTCTAGCCAACTGAACTACTTTCGCAAGTGAAAGTAAGTAAAACTAAGAAGTAACGGCTTTTTTAACAGTAGTCCAATCTTTCTTAAGCTGTGATCCTAATTTTTTAGCTGAGTCCGATGAAAGGATATCCTTGCTTTTGTATTCATCAACTATTTCGTTAACTATAGCAGAGTATTTTTTCTCATCTATCTTCTCACCCAATGCTTTCATAGATTTAACTTTTTTCTCTACTTTTTTTCTAGCTTCAGAATAAGTATCAACTGCTTTGTCTCTGACATTTTCAGCTAATTCTTGGATATCTTTTCTTGTTTCAGCTCCAGCTTTTGGAGCGAAAAGAACACCAGCTACAGCTCCAGCAATGGCACCAATAGCCAATCCTTTGATAAAAGAATCTGATTCTTTTGACATAAAATTTTTTTATTAAAATTTATTTATATATACACATCTTACACCTTATCTTGTTTTTAATCAAAGCCCATAGTGTTGTAAACTTTATTGAAATTTAGTATAATGTACTGAGAGTTGATCTTTACAATTAAAGAGAGAAAAAACTAAAAAACAGGGAGATGAATATTTATGAAGAACGTTTTGGCTATTTTAAAAACAGTAGGATTGTCGTTTGTAGGAGCAGTATTCCTTTTTACAGCAAGAGAAATCTTCAAAATAGGTGGAGAAGAATACTTTTTAACAAGTCCTGCAGATAGAATGGTTGAAAATTTTGTTGCTTGTTTAGTTTTTTTGATTCTCGTTTGGGTCTTCGTATGGGTTTTTAAAAGCCTTGATATGATTTAAATCAGCTCTCCCGCCTGGAGTGTATTAACATACATTTGTGTTGTGTTTATCAACAAACCAAATATGTACACTTCAGGCCTTTTTTTTTATAAATTCAACTTCTTGATCATATAATATCCCAAAGCTATTAATAACGCTGGTCCAATAATCATCATTAAAATATGTGTAATTGGTCTAGGTTCTCTTTCAAATTCTTCTACTTCTTCTAAAGGTCTCATTTCTTCTTCAACTACAGTTACGTCTTCATCAATTTCTTCATTTTTTTCTTCTTCTGGTATTTCAATACCAGCCAAATCTAAAAGAGTATTAACAACACTTATCCTTCCAACACTGCATTCTCCGTTATGATAGAGTGTTGGATAACCGCCTCTGTCAGGATCTCTACCGCAATCTTCTAATGATTCTCTAAAAATTTCATTAAAACCATCATCATCCCTTTCAATTATATTAATATCCAAAACGTCATTAAGTTCATTTTCCTCAATAACTTTTAGAACTTCAGTACAGTGAGGACAAGTATCACTGTGAAAAAGAATTATTTCATCTTGGGCATTTGCCAAAGTGTGTGTCATTAATGATATTGCAACAAAAAGAATACAAGCTATTAGATATTTCATGTTTTTTTGATTTAAAAATATTAATACAAAGTATATAATATCATGATGTTTATGTATAGGTAATTATGATTAAACCGACCTTAGATTTAGAAAAAGAGCTTTGGGAAAAGGGATATTTGAAAGTTTGTGGCCTTGATGAAGTAGGTAGAGGTCCCTTGGCTGGTCCTGTTGTTGTAGGTGCAGTTGTAATTGAAAACGAAGATCAGTTCCTAGATGGTGTTCGAGATAGTAAGACTATGACGGAGAAAAAAAGGTTGTTTTTTTATGAAAAAATTAAGGAAGTATCTTCTGCATTTGGTCTTGGTATTGTAGAAAGTTTTGAAATAGATGAACTTGGTATATCAGAGGCTATTCAAAAAGCCATGAAAATGGCTGTGAAAGATTTGGAAATGGACTATTTAATTACGGATGGAAATATTCGGAAATTTGGTGAGTGCCCAATGAAAGTAGTTCAGGATGGCGATGCATTACACTACTCAATTTCTGCAGCTTCAGTTTTGGCAAAAGTTACAAGAGACAATATCATGAAAGAATATGCATTAGAATACCCTAATTACGGTTTCGAAAAACACGTGGGCTATGGTACTAAATTACATATGGAGGCTTTGGAGAGAATTGGTCCTTGTAAAATTCACAGAAAATGTTTTAAACCTGTTGCCAAATTTTTCAAATAATGAGTATAATGCTTTCATTAAAATAGAAATTCTTGTATAATCGCTAGGTATTTGTTAAGGGTCGCTAGCTCATCTGGTAGAGCAACTGCCTTTTAAGCAGTAGGTGCTGGGTTCGAGTCCCAGGCGACTCACCATTTTTAAATCATTTTAAAGAAGTTTCTCATGTCTTTCTCTCAGGAAAAGTTCGAAAATTGTATATACGATAATGAAAAACAACTCGAATACTGTGAAGATATTGTTGAATTAAATTCTAATGAAATTTTTCTAAACGAGGTTTTAGAATTAAACAATCAGCTTAAAAGTATTAAGGTGGATACTCAGAATATGCCAATGGAATTAGATAGTATTTTGAATTATGTAGAAGAAAAAGATTTTGTTTTGCAAAATATTGATGAAGTAGTATTTACCCCAATTCTTAAAAAGAATGGTGAAGATATTGATAGTGATTATGAATGTTTGGAAAAGAATACTGTTTTCATCAAAACCCGAAAAAAAAGTTTTGGAACTAGGTTGATGGACAAGGATGAGGTTGATATGTTTGATGAACTTATATACGAAGCCAAAAGGATTGAAAACCTTACAAGTGATAATGAAGATGAATCCTATTTAAGTGAAAAAAAGGCAATAGAAAAGCAACTTGAAGTTGTCAGAAAATTTAAAAATTCTTTCGAGAACACAAATACTTCCACTTATCTAAAAAAACGTATTGAAGAACTTGAGAATAGGAGAGAACTGTTAACTTTTTATAACAGAACTTAAACAGGCCTTAAAGTCCCTGCAAATATTTGCCATGCAAGTGCTGATTTTGCAAGAAGGCTAAGTAATATGTACATCTTTTCTCCAAAAATATAGTCTTTCCACTTCCCAACTTTTTTGTATTGTAAAAACATATTTATACTAAAAGTATTAAAGAAAACGAAAATAGAGAAGAAAATCCAATAGACAAAATCTGGAGCCCTAAACTCACCTTCACCAGAGCCGAAAAGATAGAGTGCAACAACTACCCAGGGTACAATCCCAGCGAAACACCCAAATATAAAAGAAATCCAATTTGTTTTTTTGGTTGTTTGGTTATGTACTTCCATTATCCAGCCACAAAAAATCATCATGGCATTAATGGAGAAAAGAAGAAGCAAAGCACTGAAATCATATACTCCAACGAGCATAGCTATTAAAACGATCATAAGTGAAGAACTTAGTGCATATTCAATCCATCTAGCAGGATTTATTCCCTTTTTAAGGTTTTTAATATACCATTCATAAACTTTAGGCATACTTAAAACTAGATGTGCAAGTGCAGAGAGGAAAAGAAAGATAGCAACGAAAACTCCAATTCTTAAGTCTAAGAAGTGTTCTATTTCTGGTGCCAAAGCTCCAACTTCTGGATCAAATTGAAGATAACTTGTAGTTATTGGTAATTTAAAATCTGTCGCCAGAACAAGGATTATAATGCCTTGTATAGCGTGCAAAACTCCCATTATGAAGTTATATATACGAAGGTTTTTCATAGTTTTTTTATAAAAAATTAAATTATTTTATTTTTTTAAACTCATTTTCAAAAGCCTTTGCGACATTAAGAACTAATTGTTCTCCAAAATGTCTGGAGAATATTTGGAGCCCTGTAGGTAAATTATTTGAAAAACCATTTGGCATTGAAATACCGGGTAAGCCTGCGAGAGAGCTTGTTTCAACTAGAACATCAGCTAGCTCACCGAATATTGGATTGTCTACTTGGTCGTCACCTAGGGCTGTTGTAGGGCTTGAGGGGGCAATAATCACATCCACTTCGTTTTTTAAAGTATCAATAACATCGTATTTTAAAATCTGACGTATTTTTTCGGCATTTCGGTAATATCTATCTGCATAACCTGCAGAAAGAGCAAATGTTCCAGTCATAATCCTTCTTTTTGTTTCATTGCCAAAACCTTTTCCTCTAACACTTTCAATATATTTAATAAATGAAGATTTTTCATCAGTGGGTACGCAATATCTAGTGCCATCATATCTTGAAAGGTTTGATGAAACTTCACTCCTACAGACAAGAGTATACACAGCAATAGCATATTTTGGACTTATTAAATCAACATCAACTATTTTAGCTCCAAGCTTTTTAAAAACTTTTACAGCTTCGTTGAAATTTTCTCTAACCCCATCTTCTAAATCAATTTCCATGTATTCTTTAGGTATACCTATTTTTAATCCTTTAACAGCTTTTGGGTCAAGGTTTTTGTAATAATCAGGAACATCCTTTTTAGATGATGTGAAATCATTTTTATCATAACCAGCGATAACGGAGAGTAAATATGCACTGTCATCTACATTTTTTGTCAAAGGACCAGGGGAATCAAGAGAAGAACCCATAGCTAAGACTCCAAACCTTGAAACTCTCCCATAAGTAGGTTTTAAGCCAACCACACCACACCATGAAGCAGGTTGTCGAAGTGACCCTGCAGTTTCAGTTCCTAAAGCTCCAGCGCACATATCCGCAATCACAGCAGCTGCTGAGCCACCACTTGAACCACCAGGTAGTTTACTTATGTCCCAGGGATTTCTTGTCGCCCCATATGCTGAAGTTGCAGTCGAAGAACCATGACAAAATTGATCTAAATTTGCCTTCCCAATGTTTATACCTCCATTTTCAAAAATTCTTTTTGTAACGGTAGCTTCAAACTTAGGTACATAATTATCCAAAATTTTTGAAGCACACGTTGTGCGGAAATCTCTAGTTGAAAAAACATCCTTTATTGCAATGGGTATACCTCCGAGTTTGCTTTCTGTTGGTTTTTTGTCAAAGTTTTCAGCTTCTCTAAGAGCATTTTCATTCAGAGTTATGAAAACATTTAAGTCTTTTTTTTCTTTTTCTTTTTTTAAATAATATTGAACTATTTCTTTAGAAGAAATTTCTTTTTTTGATAATTTGTTTCTAAGTTCTACTATTCCTAGATTTTCCATATTCGTATGATATTAAAAACTGTTTAAAAAAGGAAGAGGGGTTGTTGCTAAAATCCAAATGAAAACTATCACGCCAATACCAAGAGCAGTACCTCCAATGGTTTGTAAAACATCATGGTGCTTTAATTTCACTCTACTCCAAGCGACCAAAACTAGTAATGGCCCTAACAGAACAATCAGAAAAGGATCTTTTACGAAGAGGTATATTGCTGCAATTGTAAAGGCAAGATATGCTAGATGCCCACTAATTTTCCATTGCATTGAAATTATGGCAAAAATATATGTCATTACGGTAAGAGAGAGAGTCAAAACTTTTATCTCTAAAGAAACACTTGCGAGTGAAACGAGAAATATTAAGAGAAATATTGTCCCTGCTATTAATGTAAAAAATGGTCTTTTGCTACGATCGGAGATGTCCCAGTCATTTATTAATCCAAGCCTTTTGAAAAAATGAATTTGAACTAATGGTCCAACAACACCTAGTAAAAATATTATACTTATATGTAAAGGCTCAATTCTAAAGAGATCCCTCTGATATGCGATTATTACAAAAGGGAAAAAGGTTATTAAAAAAGGATTGAAAACTTTTGAAACAACGTAAGCTATATTTTTTTGTATTTTCTTTGAAAAAACCATAGACAACAATATTATACACGCTAGAGAAATCAAAATGACAGAAAAGAAATCAGACGTTTCAATATTTAAAAATTCTGCTTTTTCTAAGCGAAATCTATTTACTGTAAGACGTATAATACCGTAATTTAGTGCATAAAAACAAGTTATTAATCCAACAGACATTTGGTGCCTTTTCCACAAGAAAAGCAAAAAGAGCCAGTTTAGGAGATTTAAAATAATTTCGTATGCAAATATGGGGTGATAATTGGTATAAATTGCATATTCAGGGAGTCTTTTTGCAGGTTCAATATATATACCCCAAGGTACATCTGTGGGAATTCCATATACTTCTTGATTAAAATAATTTCCAAGTCTTCCGATTGATTGTGCAAGAGGAAAGTTTAAAAAGATTGCGTCTGTAAAGCTTAAAAACTTAATCTTTCTCCATCTTGAAATAAAATAGGTTGAAATTGCTAATCCAAAAAATGCTCCAAAAATTGAGAGTCCACCTTCATATATGCGAAAAAAGGAAAAAGGGTCTCTTGCTAAAGGAGCTAAATAATTTAAAAAAAATCCTAGTCTAGCAAAAAGTAGCGTTGAAAAAGCAATAATTAAATAATCACTAATTTTTATCTTATCCTTAAAAAATCTATCGGCAGTTATCAGGACAATGATACAAGCTAGACCAATAAAGAATCCATATAGGTTCATGAGTAGATTATATCATCAGTTTTGTTTTTTTGATATTCATGTTAAACTCCCCGTATGAATGCCATTATTACAGATTACGACCATACTTTGTCAGATAAATTCATGACCGTAGAGTTTCTCCATCTTCTCGAGGATTTAGGAGTTACTAATCCGGGCTACAAAAAAGAATATGCCAATCTAGGAAAGCGATATAGATCTGGAGAAATAAAATACAATGATTTTGTAGACAGGGACATGGACTTGATTCGAAAGTACCTCAAGGGTGTTAAACATACTGATGTTTTGAGAGTAATTAGGGAAGATTTCGAGCCTGAAAAAAATCTTTTCGATTGGAGTAAAAAGATAAGAGAGGTATTTAACAAAGATGAATGGATGTTTATAGTTGTTTCCTCAACAATGGGAGCTTGCTTAGAAAGTGTTCAAGAACACCTAGACTTTGATACCTATCTAGCATCTAGCTACGAAACTAAGGGGACTTTGTATACGGGAGAATTTTCATGTGAAGTTAAAAGTGAACAAAAAGGACAGTATGTAGCTGCACTGAAGGGTGCTTTTGAAAAAACTATAGTTGTTGGTGATGCTCCTGGGGATTTTGGAATGATGAAATTTGCAGACAAAGCTTTTTTGTTTGAGCCTAAGGAAAGTACACTTGAGCAAGTTGGAAATTTGAAGTTTGAGATTGTTGATAGGAAAAATGTTTTAAAAAAACTTAAAAAAGAGATTTAAATTAATTTTCAAATAATTTTTATGAAACGAGCCGAGATCAAAACTGCTACACCTTGTTCAAAAAGTATTTCTCCAGAATTTGTTGAGATGTTAGAAAATTTTAGTGATGAGTTTTCTGATTTTTTAACAGAAGAAGCCATGGAATATTTTGTCGAACAAATCGAAGCTTTAGAAGAAATAGACAAACTTGAAGAAAGTGCGAGAGAACATGCACATAGTCTTTTAACTATTAAAGATAAAGAGACTTCTGAGTTTAAATATACTCCAAAAGAAGTCTTGGGTTTTATGACTGAGAGAGAAGCATAGAACTTTTTTTTGCCTTTAGCGTATGTATATAAAGCTTATGTAGAGCTCTTGTTACTGCAACATAAAACAATCTTATATCCATTTCATTTGCTTTGTAGTGCTCGTCTGTCATTTCAGCTACTATTACAGTATCAAATTCTAACCCTTTTGCTTTTTCAACGGGTATAACCAGTAAACCACTTTCATAATTATTTTCATCATGTGCTAGAATTTGCCTTTTTATTTTATCTTTCTTTTTTATCAATTTTTTGTAAACACTATTAGCATGATGTATATCTTTACAGATTAAAGCCAGGCTAGCGATATCTTTGTCAAATTCCTCATTAATCTTTTCGATTAATCCATCATCCTTGATATATTCAACCGGTTCTCCATGTCTTAAAACTGCTTTTGGTAAGACAAACTCCTTTGGAAAGTGCTTTTTAAATATCTTGTTGGCAAATTCGATAATTTCAACCGTAGTTCTGTAGCATCTATGTAGTTTATGATATGAAATCTCTTCTTTCCTTTGTCCTTCTTTTTGTAAAATTGAAATGATTTCTTCCCAATTTTTTATATAAAAAGGAGGAACTATCGATTGAGCTAAATCTCCAGCAATCGTTAAATTGTTGTTCTTTGCTATTTCACGGAGAATTAATATCTGAAAAGGACTTAAATCTTGCGCTTCATCTGCTAAAACGTAGTCTTTTTTGTAGTTAGAAATTCCATATATTTGAAAATGCATCCAAAGTATAGGGGCTAAATCTTCTGTTTTGTAATAGTTTTCAGTTAGTACCTCTTTGTTATATTTTTTTAACTTTAGAAGCAATTTAGAAGAAATATATTTACTCCCTCTAACATATTTGTGCATATTTTTGTATATTTTGTACGGATTGTATTTTTGTTTTACATAATCCTGTATTTCTTTAACCTTTTTGTCTGCTCCCCAAACTGGAGCAACATAGCCTTGAGATAAATTCTTGCGAAATTGTTTTTGTGAACTTGCGTAATTAATAGATAGATCTATTCTTTCTTTCATTGAAATTTCAGGATGAGCTTTTTTTAAAGAATAATATTTTTCAGTAATGTCCTTTTTCATAGTACTTGGGATGTTTTCCAACAGATGTTCTTCAAAACTTTCAAAGTATTCCTCTAGTAAAAGTTTGAAATTGTAAGAACCTTTATATTCCTTAAGCTCTAGGTCCTCACTTGTTGTCGAAATAATATACTTATCATCCCACTTCAAAATTTTCTTTGCCCAAAAAAGAAAAGTGTTGTGTTCTAAGCTATCAATACCCAAACTTGGTAAAACATCAGAAATATAATCCAAAAACATCTTATTTGGAGCAATTATTAATGATTTGTTTGGGGTAATTTGAGTTTCATGTTTAAAAAGTATATATGCTATTTTATGTAGTAATATCGTTGTTTTTCCACTACCGGCAACTCCTTGAATAATCACTGTTTTGTTGATGTCTTCTCTTATTATTTCATTTTGCTGAGATTGGATTGTAGCTACGATATCGGTCAACTTTTTACCAACCCTTCCTTTTAGCTGTGAAAGTAGGAATTCATCTGCTGCGACATTACCGGTTTTTGCATCATAAATGTTATTAATTCGTCCCCTTGCTATTTCAAATTGCCGTTTTTGTGTTAAAGATCCTTCTTGTTTTCCAGCAGGGGATTCAAAAGAAACCTCCTGTTCAGGTCCTGCGTTTTGATAGTAAAGATTAGCTATTGGGGCCCTCCAGTCTGTAACTAATATTTTTTTTGTTTGAGAGTCAAAGATGGCAAATTTTCCAATGTATGAGATAATTTCTCTGTTTTCTGGTTTCCTTTCAAACTTGATTTTGCCAAAATATGGAGAATTTAACTTCTCAAGCTTTAGATTTATTGCATTAACCTTTAATTCCATTTCGTTCAAAAGTTGATTGTAGAGTGAAACTGCATCAGAATGATCATCTCCGGTAGTAGTTTCTATTTCATAGATTTGTTTTTCTAGTGCTTCGCTAAGTTTTTCAACTCCCCTGTAATCTTTTTGCACTTCTTCAACGAGTTTTTGAACAACAGGTTCTAAGTAGGCATATTCTTCTTTAAGCAACTCTGTCTCTTTGGTGACATTACTGAAGTTTTGAATATCCTCTATCCCATTAAACAATGGATTTAGGTGTTTTTTATAATCAGACATAACGGGAAATTATATCATAGTATGGGAGAATTAGCGTATAGCTGTTATAAAGCCTCCTCCTAAACATTCATTTTTATCAAAAAATACGAGACTTTGTCCAAGGGCTGGTGCCCATTGTGGTTTTTCAAATTCAAAAATAGCCTTATTATTTTCAAACTCCAATTTTACTGGAGTATCTTGTGAACGATATCTTATTGTTGCTGTAAAATCCGTTTTTTTAAATTCATATTTTGAATTGATTAAATGTAAAATTGCCACTTCTAAAGTCTTTTTGTAAAGTTCGGGATGATTTCTCCCCTGTACAACATAAAGGACGTTCTTTTCTGTGTCTTTTTTAGCTACAAAATAGGGATCTTTAGTTCCTCCAACCCTTATGCCATGCCTTTGTCCAATGGTGTAAAACCAAATACCATTATGTTTACCAACAACTTTGTTTTGATCAAGATCTATGATTTCTCCTTCTTTTTCCTTAAGGGTGTTTTTTATGAATTCCTGTACATCTATTTTCCCAATAAAACAAAGACCCTGGCTGTCTTTTTTTTCAGCTACAGGTAATTGATATTTTTTCGCAAGTTTTCTAACTTCTTCCTTTGTTAAATCACCTAGTGGGAAAATGCTTTTTTCAAGTTGTTGCTTTGTAAGTCTATGTAGAAAATATGTTTGGTCTTTATTCTTGTCTTTCGCTTTAAAAAGTTTGCCATTTCTTGTGTTTGAATAGTGCCCAGTCGCAATGTAGTCCGCTCCTTGTTCAAGAGCTTTTCTAAGAAAAGAATCAAATTTTATATATTTGTTACAAAGTACATCTGGATTAGGAGTATTACCTTTTTTATATTCCTCAAAAAAGTTTTCTAGAATATATTTTCTATATTCT
>SLSN01000037.1 GCA_007130415.1 Patescibacteria group bacterium | reverse complement strand
TCTTACATCTTAATTAAAAATGATTTGAACGAACAAAATAAGGTCTTTGTCTCGGAATGGCAATTTCTACTTTTTAAATACTTTAAAAAGTAATCTTGTCGCTGCCAAAACAAAAATCAAGGCATACCAATGCCAATCTAAACTAAGCAATGGACTCCAAAGCTTTGCTAGCAATAAAGTAAATCCAAAAACAGCTATTTTTATAAATTGTATGTCTACCCAATTAAACTTTTTTATTTGTGAGTCTGTCCAAGACACAATGTTCATATTATTGTTTATTTTTCCCTTTATGTATTCTAAAAATTTCATAAGATGCAGAAAGAGCAAAACCTATTCCTAATCCGATAAACAGTCCCGCAAGAAGATTACCAAAAAGAAAACCAAAGCCCATTCCTCCCAAAACTCCAGCCGCAATAAAAAGCCCTCCAGGAGAATCGTCGTCTTCTTTGGCCTCTTTCTTTGTCTCGTTTTTTTCTTCCATGGTATTTTCTATTAAATTACTAGTCTCTTCTTTTTTAGCTCTCTCTCTATTGCTTGGTATTATAAACATTGCAACAAAGTAAATAATTAAAAAAGGTACAAAAGCTGTATTTATTTTTTAAAAAAGCAAAATAACTTCGCTAGTTCCCTTTTTTATTAAACTTTGTCCTCAAAAGTGTTATTATTTTAAAAGTAATTTTTTAATTTACAAATATGTGTGTGTTGTGTGGTAACAATTCAGATGATCATGGAATGTTTTCTTGGATACCGCTTTTGTTTGTTTTTTTGATTACATTAGTAGTTTCTAAGTTTCGTTGTATTAAGAAGTATATTAAGCGTTAATATAATTATTTATGTTTTACCACTGTTCTGAAATTATCATGTCCTCTTTAACTTCAAGCTCTGATAATATCTTTTTCATAGCTTTTTCAAAACCTTCTGGTCCACAAATATATACATATTTTTTTTGTTTACCTAGTTTCTCTTTTATAATCTTTTTATCTATCCTTCCATTTTTGTACTCAGGAAGTTTTTCTTCTGTAAGAGTTGATATGAAATTTCCTTTTTTAAGAATTTCGGACATTTCTTTTTCTAAATAAATATCTTTTTTAGTTTTGTTCGAAAGAATTACAATATTATTATGTTTTAAATCTTTTTCTTGTAAATCTCTTAAAATCGCAAGAAATGGATTAATTCCTGTACCAGCTGCTAAAAAAAGGCCTTCACCTTTGTATTGAATTGCTCCGAAAGGTTCTGTAATCAGTAATTTATCCCCTACTTTCATTTTGTGAAGTTTTTTAGTTACTCCATTGTGTGAAGGATATTGTTTTATTATGAACTTAAGAAATGGTTGTTTATTTGTAGATGTAAAGGTAAAAGGACGGAATATTTTTTCACCTTTCTTGTTAAGTATTACAATGTTTGTAGCTTGTCCTGGTTTAAATGTATATTTTTTGGGTTTTTCTGTTGTAAATTCTTTTACATTATTTGCCAAGCTTCTTATCCCTGTTATTTTTATAGTATATTCCTTGTTTTCATCATCTAATTTTTTCAATGGTTTTTTAGCAGGTCCTTGTTTTACTTCTCCAGTTTTTGAAAAAATAGAACCATGGCATGGACAATGCCATTCTTTTTTTTCTTTGTTCCAATCAATTACACATCCCAGATGAGTACAGTAAGGAGAGAGAAGAAATTCTTCCCCAGATTTATTTTTGTAAACAGCTACTTTTTTGTTACCTCTCATTACTGTCTTCCCTGAATTAGAAGGGATTTTAGATGTTTTTGGATATTTTTTAAAAAAACGATCTTTAATTAAAATTATGGGTGCTTTAATGTTAAAAGGCATGGTTTTTTCTTAATATTAATAATCTAATTTTTAGTATATTTTAATAGACTTTTCAGAGTTTTCTGTAAGCATCTGGCATTCTATATAATATCCAAATAATACAAGTAATTTCTTTAGATTTTAGCATATTTTAAGAGAACTCCTATCCCAGTAATTTTTATTTTGCGAGACTAATAGTTGAGAACAATATTTGTTTAGTGTTGACCTTAAATCTTTATTTGCTTGAATTGAAATTTTAAGTATGTTAGTATAAGTTCAGTAGATATTTTAGTTATAAGGTTGCGGTGAAGATACAAGCTTGGTTTTATTGGTTTGTTTTTTTCTTTTTTATTGTTACTACTTTTGTTGGGGTTTATTTTATTGTTAATGAAAGAAGTTTTGACGATAGAGGGCAAGCTTCTGGTGATGGTATAGTTCGTTTTGCAGTTATCGGGGATGGACATTGGAATATAACTAGAGGTGATAATGATGTTAATAACCGAGACAATTACGGTAATAATTTGCATTACAAATATAGGCATAACCTTATAATTAATTTATTTAATGCGGAGAGGGCTTCTCGTAAGGGGCTTGATTTTGTTGTTTTTAATGGTGATTTAGTTCATAACGATGGTAGAGAATGGGAGAATCTTGAAGAACAATTCGAAAAATTGGATGCCCCATATCGTGTAGTGCATGGTAACCATGATTGTGATGAGCATGAAAAACGCAGTATTAGTGATTGGGAAAATTTTTGGGGTCTTGGTTATGATCATCACGAGGAATATAAGGGTATGGGTTTTATTTTTTTAGGGACGGGAGTAGAATATTGTGTTGGACATTACAGAGATAGACCTTGGAATTTTAATTATTTTGAAAGGTGGGCAGATTATTATATAGATCGAGGTATGCCAGTTTTTCTCTTTACTCATATAGCTTTTGATCATTTAAATTTTGGAGGAGATGGCTATGGAGCTTTTGGACCGGAAGGGCAAGAATTTCACAATTATATTAAGAACAATCCTTTAGTGAAAGCAACGTTTTTTGGTCATAACCATCATCATCGAGGAGTAAGAATTATTGATGGTCACCCATATTATTGGTCTGGGCATTTTGGACACCAACCTCCTACTAGGGTTAATCCTATGTCGTATAGAATTGTTGAGATTGATACGAATACTTACAATTTTGAATCATATTCTGTGAATGCTTTGACAGGTGATATAGGAGATGAAAGTTTTACTGGTGATCCTTGTGGTTCTTTGGGTAAACTATATCCTGATATTAAAAAATATCCGGAATCAACGACAATGTGGCCTTCTAATGATTTTTGTGTTAAAGGTACATTAACAAGAGCCAAACTTCATGACGAGCCTATAGTTAATTTCCCCTCTAAAGCTGAAGATTTTTTCCCAGATCCAGGTTTAAGAGTAGATTGGGAATGTAGGGTTGGAATAAATTCTTTCCGTTGTAGTGCAAGAAGATTAGTAGATTCTGATCCAATTCCAGACCCTGAACCACCAATAGATCCGGATCCAGCTCCAGATGATCCAGCCCCAGATGATCCAGCTCCAGATGATCCAGCCCCAGATGATCCAGCTCCAGATGATCCAGCTCCAGATGAACCAGAACCAGAACCAGAACCAAAATGTCTTGTAGATTCTGATTGTCTTTTGGATGAAATTTGTTTTAGAAACAAAGGTATTTGTTTAAAAGGAGATATTGATGGTACTGGGAGAATAACAATGAATGACTTTTCCGAGTTTAAAAAAGATTTTCTTTCTTTTAAAGTAAAAGGCTGGAGTGAAGAACTAAAAAGGTCAGATTTAACAGGGAAGGGACGCATATCTATGGGTGATTATTCCATATTCGTTCGTTCTTACCGTATTTTTAACGGTCTTATTGATTGAAATTTTTTGTCAATGTTCAAAGGTACTATTTTTAATCCTTAATCATCATCATCATCGTCTTGTTCATCTTCTGTAGTAACTTCGTTTGTGTTTTCTACATAATACTGATCTGTTCTAGCTCCACCTCCACCTCTTCCCTTTTTACCTTTCTTACTTGCTCTAAAAACTATGAAGAGGAAGATTAAAATTACTAAAATTCCAAATATGTATTCTCCCATTTTAAATATTTAAAAAATTAATTTAACGAGTATATTCAACATCAATACCCATGTTTTTTAATACTTCTACTTGATCAAATATTAAATGTTTGACCTCATGGTCTAAATGAATA
>SLSN01000030.1 GCA_007130415.1 Patescibacteria group bacterium | reverse complement strand
GTTTATGAGGCACTTGTAGAATCTGGAATTACAAGATTACTAGCAATATATTGGGGAAATGACCCAAACAAGGTTGGGACTATGCGAAGCGCAAGGCAATATTATCTTGAATGGCTAAGTCCATTTGACCCACTATTTGTTTATGACGGTTTTGCCGCATCTAGCGATCCAAGAGTTAACGCAGGAGGAAACATTAGTAGATATGGTATCAAATCAATTGCTACCGCTGGAGCTTGGAGAGTTTCAGAAAGAAGAGCTCCACATAATGAATACTTTTCTACCATTAAAACCTGGGAGATAGCCCAGGAAAGAGGATGGGATGGTTTCCCAGAGGTTGAATCTTGGCAGTTTAAAAATGACGACCCTTTAAATAGCAGAGGTGAGCGTTTTAAAGGAAAAATAATTTTTTCAAACAGTGATAATTACAATGTAATTTGGGAATATGATAAAGATACAAATAGGTATTACAGAAATATTGGCGGTATACCTGATACTGATCTTGAAACAGGGCAACAGATTTCTGCAAAAAATGTGGTAATACAACAGGTCAAAATCGAAGGCCCTGTTGATAATTACAACAGACTAGTTATTACAACAACAGGTTCAGGTTCTGCGGCAGTTTTACAGGATGGTAAGGTCATCTATGGTAAATGGGAGAAGGATGATCGCACAAGCAGAATCAGATATTACGATGGGAATAATCAAGAGATAGAGTTTAATCGCGGACTCACTTGGATTTCTTCAGTGAGACAACTACAGCAGAATTTTGATATAATCGAACAATAATTTAATACAGACACATATGCTAGAGAGACTGTTCATATCCAAAGTCAGAGTCAAAATATTGAAGCAATTCCTTTTAAATCCCGAAGAGGATTATCACATTAGAGCTTTGGTAAGACTTCTTAACGAAGAGATTAATGCTGTTCGTAGAGAATTAAAAAATCTTGAATCTTTTGGATTACTGAAATCAAGTAGGCAATCTAACAAAATCGTTTACACGCTTAACACAAGCTGCCCTTTTCTCTACGAATTAAAATCTATGATACTTAAGGACTCAGAAGAGCTAAGACTTATGGCAAAGGTTTTAGGCTCAATTAAAAACGTTGAGCTAGTATTAATAGCTCAGGCATACATGACTAAAAAGTACTCAGATGAAAATGACATCGACCTTCTAATTATTGGTAATCCCGACATTAACAAGCTAACAAAGGAAATGAACAAAGTTGAGAAGGAATTGGACAGAGAATTAAAGATGGCAGTTTTAACAAAAGAAGACTACGAGTACAGAAAAAAAAGAAGAGAAAAATTTATACTAGATGTATTGGACAAGGACAAGATAATACTGCTGGGTTCTCCAAATAAGATTGGGTTGTAAACATATGAAAAGCTATATCATCGTCATTTTAATAAGTGCATTACTAATTTCAACACTATTTTTTGCCCTGCCAAAAACAGAGGTTTTGATGCCATTTCATGAGCAAAGGTTTGATTTAAATAGAAAAAATGAAGACTATTGGAAAGAGGAGATTATACTAGAATTAAATATAGAGCCTAAATATAAAACACTCTTAGAGGGGAAAGTTAATCAGGCGAAAAATGTTCTTTACAAAAGATTGCAGAAAGTAGGGGTTGAAGAGATACAAATTGTAAACTATGAACCTACAAAAGAAGAGTTAGAAAATCGCATAGATATTGAAGAGGAAGCAATGCTAAAGAAGTATTTAAAGATAATTGTACAAACAACGAAAGATCAATCCCTTGTGAACAGACTTATTACCTCGACAGGTAATGTTAAGATTATGGAGCCAAAAGAAAATTTAAAAGAACTTTCAGATGAAGACCAATTTCAACTTTACATGGAAGAAAATTACGAGGGGACAAAATGGGACAGGAGTAAATTCAGAAATATTCTCATAAATGATTTAATGGCTGGAGATGGAGAAAGGAGTTACTTCGGAGTTTTCAAACCAAGCCTTGGCAACAAGAGAGAATTTAGCAAATTTTTAAGAGAAAGAGAGGGGGAGGAAATAGGGGTCTTAATGGATTCTTTCGTAATACCCATTCAAGTAACACCAGAAATGCCTAACCTCTTCGCTGTAGGGATTGGCCCTGACAAAAATGAAGCTGAAGTTCAAAACATAATTCTAAATACAGGAGTAATACCTGCAAAGAACATTTCCATATTTTCATCCCAACAAAAAGAAGCGGATATATATGAAATAGACCATATACAAGTAACACTGACTATTTTAATCAGTATTATATCAATACTCTTTTTCCTCTATCAAAGAGAAAAAGATGAAAAGGAAAAGATTTTACAGTTTGCTTTTAGTTTGCTTTTAATATTTTCAATAAGTCTAACTATATTAAAAATATGGCAAGTTCCTGTAGATCTTTTTTTGCTAATACCTGCTGGAATTTTAGGAACAATTTTTGTTAAAAAAATGTACACTTGTCCGACAGAATCACGAATGATTCTCATAACATCAGTAATTGTATCAGCACTTATGCTAATCTTCGGAACAGGCTATATACCAATACTAGGAAACTTTATTCTTTTCATCATACTAATCTCATTTTTAACGGAAATATTAACAAAAATATATTTTAAACACATTAAGATAATAAACAGCTGAAATGGAAATAACAAAATATCTTGAACTTATGACAAGCTATCAAATTAATACCACTATTGTGGCTATATTAATTATTGCAATACTAATGACTGGGCTCTTCCTCTACCATACAAACGATATAAAACCAAGTGCTATAATCTTTCTCTCAGCTATTCTCGTACCAATTTTAACAGGGCTCTTCTTGTTAATACTCTACGAATTTTTTAACATCCAACCAAGTGAGAAACACACCTTAATATTGTGGACCAGTCTTTTCATAAATACGATAAACCTAAGCATGTTACTAGAACGATATTCAAAAGAAATTCTAAAAAAGAATTTTGATATAGACCATGTTACAAAGTATCACTTCACAGCAACACTCAACCTTTTCATAACAATACTACTAATTACCTTTGCTGTCTCTGTTTTTGTACAAATGGATATGATTCTAATCCTCTCAACAACACTACTAGTTTCAAGTATTGTAATTTGGCTTAATCATCTAGTTGCTAGATTATTACTAAAAGATAAATGATTGTCGTAATAGCTGGGGCCACAGCCACAGGTAAATCTCAAATTGCAATTAAGTTAGCAAAGGAATTCAACGGATATATTCTAAATGCTGATTCAAGACAAGTCTACAAAGAATTAAACATTGGAACTGCAAAACCCTCAAAAGAAGAAATAGACGCCAGTAAGGTTAAACATAAACTCTTTGGATACGTAAGTATTGATGAAGACTACAACCTTTACAGATATCAAAAAGATGCATTCAAAGTTTTAGAAGAAAGAGAAAATCAAAATGCATTCCTAGTTGGCGGCACTGGCCTTTACATAGACTCCGTTGTTTACAATTACAAACTTAAAAAAGGAGATAAAGGAAATCGAAAAGAACTCGAGAAATTGTCACTAAAACAGTTACAAAAAAAAGTAGGCAAAGATCTAGAAAAATTAAATCAAAGTGACAAACAAAATCCTCGAAGACTTATCCGATTTCTTGAAAGGGAGAAACAAAAATATGAAAAAGGTAATTCTCTAGAACATATCTACTTTGTTTTAGAAAAAGATTTTAATATTCTTGAAAAAGATATAAAGGAAAGGGTGAATGATATGTTTGAGAAAGGTCTTTTAGAAGAAAACGAGAGGCTTTTTAAAGAAGGAAAACATGAAAAAATAAATACCATTGGGTACAAAGAATTTGAAGAGTTTTTTAAAGGAGATATTACATTGGATGAAGTGAAAGAAAGAATTTTTGTAAATACTAGAAAGTATGCAAAAAGACAAATCACTTGGTTTAAGAGAAATGAAAATGCAATTTGGGTTAAAGATTATGATGGAATTTATAACAATTTAAAATCGTTAATTACAAGCTTAAAATCATAACCTAAGTATTGTGCTGCAATACGACAATAGTTCATACGATCCATGAATATTTCAAAATATTCCATAACCTTACAAAATTTTTTGTCTATTTTTAATTTGAGAGTTATCGTTTTCTTTTTTTTATCTACCAAAAGCTCATTCTCGACAGTTGCATAATTAACTCTGTAATGAATACTCTCTTTTATTTTTTCTAAATCGTTTTCCAAAACCCTTTCTCTTCTAACATCTGATTTGTCTGCAATAACGGTTATAGCTGCTGCTGGATGAGTAAATTTCATCCCTTCTTTATCATGATTAGCAATAGCTTGCATCAATATGGTCAAATCATCTATATTGATGATATTTTGAAATATGTTAAAAAACAAAATACTACCATAATAGTGATGATGAGTTCTTGAAAGGAAATTACCGATATCATGACACAAAGCACCAGTCATAGAAAGGTCTTGATTATGCTGAGACAAACCTATATTTGAAGAAATATATTCTGCTCTTTTTGCAACAAATTCTGCATGATTGAAACCATGCTCTGTAAAATCCATTTTCTTTGTTACAAAATAACTCTTCTTTAACCAACTTAAAACTATTGGATTACCTTTCACTTTAGTAAATATTGGGTAATTCTGTTCTGTTTTTTTGCATTTTTTATGAATAATTCTATCCATATTAAGACTTTTCTATTTTCTCTCTATCAAGATATTTTTGCAAAACTTCAGGAATATCAACGCTACCATCTTCATTTTGATAGGTTTCCAGCAAAGCAACCATCAATCGACTTGTTGCAAGACCTGAAGCATTTAACATATGCACAAATTTTGTCCCATCCTTCTCACTTTTATACCTAATATTACCTCTTCGAGCCTGATACTCTCTTACATTTGAAACTGAGCTAACTTCATAATATTGCTCCATAGATGGTATCCAAACTTCAATGTCGTAGGTTTTTGCTGCAGGTGCGGAACAATCTCCAGCTGCAAGCTTTGAAACTCTGTAATGAAGATTTAACTTCTTAACAAGATTTGCAGCCTTTTCAACAAGCTCATTAAAAGCAGCCTCTGACTGCTCATGAGTAGTATATTGAAACATTTCAACCTTATTAAACTGATGAGTCCTCATTAAACCCCTTTCATTTGCTCTGTAACTTCCGGCTTCTCTTCTGTAGCAGGGAGTATATGCAAAGAATTTTTTAGGCAAATCTTTCTCATCTAAAATCTCATCTCTGTATATATTGACCAATGCTGTTTCTGCAGTGGGAAGGAGACAATTACCATCTTGAACCCAATACACATCATCTCTAAACTTCGGAAGTTGACCTGCAGTATATGCAGAGTCTTCGACTAGCAAATGTGGTGGTAAAATCATTTCATAATTATCCTTCAAATGTTCATCTATGAAAAAATTTATCAAAGCCCATTCCAATCTTGCACCAATACCTGTATACATAACTGACTGTGAACCCGCTAACTTAGCAGCCCTTTGAAAATCTACAAGTTTTAATTCTTCAGCAATTTCAACATGGTCTTTGATTTTAAAATCAAAGCTTCTTTTCTTCCCAACTTCTTCAACAACAACATTCTTTTCTTTTTCACCTGCAGGGACATCCTCATCAGGGACATTAGGTAAAACTTCCAGTTTAGATTTTAAAGAATTTTCCAATTCTCTAACCTCATTTTCCAATTCCTTAACCTCTTGAGAGATCTTCTTCAAATCATCAACCGTTTTCTTGAAGTCTTCAGAACCTTTTTCCATTTTAGCCATTTCATCATTAAAACCTTTTTGCTTAGCCCTTAGCTCTTCAAAATCTCTTTTCTTTTTTTTCACTTCTTCGTGAAGGGAAATAATCTCATCGAGATTGAACTCATCAGACCCCATTCTCTTTAAAAGAGCCTCTTTAACAAAATCTGGTTTTTCGACTATTAGTTTTATATCTAGCATAATTAGGTTATTTTAATACTTTTACTTTTTTTTAGCAATTTTCCCCTCTTTTTTCTTTTTTGCCTCATATTCTTTTTCTAATTCTTTTAACTTCCACATGAAAAGCCTACCTCTGTTTTTTGCATTTGGATAATCAATTGCAAAAGAAAATGCCTGTTCCATCCAAGCTCTAGGCTTCTCTTTAGCAAGCTTTATGTAAAGGCTGACAGATTTTAACTCTCCAAGCTTTAAAGCTATACGATAACCGTAATCCTGGAATTCCTTTGAAACATACTTATGTCTATTCGTAAGATTCTTCTTGAAATCCCCATCTTTTTTCATTAAATCTTTTACACTATCCATATTGCTATTTTAACAGATCTGGTCTTTTTAATTTTGTAATTTTTCTAGCTTCCTTCTCCCTCCATTTTTTTATTTCCCCATGATTTCCGCTAAGCAAAACTTCCGGAACCTTCATACCATCGTAATCCTCTGGTCTAGTATATTGAGGATATTCTAGAATATCATCCTCGAAAGATTCGTCCTTAGATGAATCTTCATTTCCAAGAACACCGGGAATCAATCTTAAATATGCGTCAATGAAAACTAGTGCTGGTAGTTCCCCACCAGAAAGTACAAAATCGCCTATTGAAATTTCATAATCAACAAGGCTTTCATAGACCCTTTCATCAATTCCCTCATAGTGTCCAGCTATTAAAATATAGTGATCGCTTTTTTCGTTTAAATGTTTTTTTAGTTTCTTTTGACTTAAAGTTTCTCCCCTAGGCGTCATAGCTATAACTTTGGAGCCGGTTTTTCGCAAATCCTTAATCGCCCTATCTATCGGCTCTATCTTCATAATCATTCCAGCACCACCACCATACGGAGTATCATCTACTTTTCTATGCTTGTCATGAGTCCAGTTTCTGAGATCAAAAACTCTTACTTTGACCTCATCTTTCTCCTGTGCAATACGGAAAATCCCTTCTTTAAGAAAATTGCTTACACTTTTTGGAAAAATTGTAATTATGTCGAATTGAATCATTTGGAATTGTTTTAATATAATTAAATACCGCCACTGGGAATTGAACCCAGGTTTTATGATTGAGAATCATATGTCCTAACCACTAGACGATGGCGGCTTCACTGTGTTAGAGTGTCATTTTAACACAAATTGACATTTTCAGAAAGTTCTATATAATATACCGACCTATGATAAAAAAGAAAGAAAAACAAAAAATACAACTTACAGCTCATGGTCTGGAGGAACTCAAAAAAGAGTTAGATTACAGACGTAATGTTCGCAGAAAAGAAATAAATGAGGTTATACGCTCAGCTGTTGAACAGGGCGATTTGAGCGAGAATGATGAGTACAGTCTTGCTTTGGAGGACTCTTATGCTAATAATGCAAGAATAGAAGATTTGATGAATATCATTAAAAATGCCGAAGTTGTTAAAAATTGCAATAATACTAAAGCTATTTGTATTGGACACAAAGTAACTTTAAAGGCAGAAAATGGCACAGAAATGGAAATTCAATTGGTTGGTGATACGGAAGCAAATCCACTGCAAAAACGCATTTCAAGCACTTCACCTATGGGGTCAGCATTAATGGGTAAATCCGTTAAAAATGAAGTGGAAATTAACTCACCTTCAGGAAAGAAAAAATATACTATTACAAAAGTAGAAACACCGTCAAGCTAAGAAGAAACGAGAGTTCCTGAATTTAATAGCTTTACAATATCAAGATTCAAATCACCCCCTGACACTCTAAAAGCTATGCTCTTTTCTTTACAAAAAAGCGAACACTCTATATCTATTGGAGCGCTCATATTCGGCTTGTGCTTGTAACCTATTTGATTATTAAAAATTTTGATATATTCTTTCCAAGTGAGTGTCTCAAAAGGCTTAGCATTCTCCTGTTTGTAAGGATCAGCAGAATATATATAATCTATGTTAGAAATCTTATTTACTACCCTAACACCCAAATCACTGGCTATACTTGCTGCAACCATATCTGTACTCCATCCTTCCATAACACCACCAATTAAAGCACCTTTTTTACCTTTCGTAACATTGGAACAAAGCTCTGGAATGGATTCAAAATACTCAACCTCACTACTATTAAATAATCCGAAAAACATTATTGCATTAACTCTCGACACTTTTATACCAACCCTATGCTTAGGAGAGTCGGAATTAATATCTTCCTTTACTTGATCTAGCAAGAACCTGCTTAACTTACCTCCACCAATAACAAAAACAACACTCACATAATCATCTTGATTTTCAAACCAATGAATAATTTTTTTAAGAAATTCAACGTTTAATTTCAAATTATCATCATAAAGTATTGAACCTCCTATTTTAATTACCGCAAAACCCATAACTAAAGCGCAAATATTAAAATTAAAATCATTAAAGCATAAATTATCGGAGAGAAATAATCTACCCACCTAGTATATCCCTCCAAGCGTATAGTCCACATAGCGACTACTAAATAGAAAGCTACAGTGAGAACTGCAGAGAAAACGAATATGTTAAAACCCATGATTAAATTACCAACTACAAATAAAAGCAGGGTAGAGGAAAATATCAAAACGTAACCTTGTAGGCAAAGTTGGTTATTCAAAACTAATTTGTACATCAATAGTAAAATACTCAACCCAGAGGCAAAATATACCCCCTGTACGCCCACAATTCCATAACTACTCGCAGAAAACAAAAGTAGGAAAAAGAGCATTATTAATACTGCATCGTAAACAATTTTTGTTAGCGAAGATATATAGTGTATCTTCTCATACGAGGTACGTACATGTATGAGTAAGACCAAAAGTATTGCTCCAAAGGAGAGAATTATGAAAATATTTAAAGTTTCAGATTTACTAAAAAATATTGTAAATGCAACTGATAGATAAAAAAGTGAGGGTAGTATAAAAAACTTAAAAAATTTCTCTTCTAACCTAACTCTTAAAAGCACCTCTCCATATCTCTTAACTTTTTTGTTTGCATAAAGTAAGTATACTGCTACAAACCAAACAACTAAAAGTAAAAATCCTAAGCCTGTAATTAGAAAAAAGTTCTGAAAATTTAAAATAAAGTAAGTTGAATTTAAAATAAAGAGTAAAGCTACCAAGAAAAGCATAACTATTATTTCTCTGCTGTAATTTCTTAAAAAACTCATAATTTATTCTTTTAATATATAGTTCCTGAATAACCTATAAATGAACCAAAAAGAAATACTAACCACCAAACTCCAACCATAAGGAAGTCTCCGCTTCTTTCTTTAAGCTTGTCTTCCCTGTTATAAAAATATACCTGTACTAATAAAACACCCAAAATGAACGTTGCTAACAAAACTGTTATAAATCTCTGTATTGAAGAAACATTGAAATTGATAAATCCAGCTAGAGAAAAAGAACCTCTGGTTTCTCTTTCTACAAAGTAATCCGTTATATCCTCTTGAACAAAGTTTCCATGTTTATCTGTAACTACAAGAAAAACTGTTTTACTAAGTTCTCCTTCTAAAACCGTAAATTCAGAAACTCCATCTACTATATCTCCCTCAATTATATCTGACCCAATAATTAAAGATACCTCATGAGCATCTTCCTCAACGTTTATAACTATGTGAAATTCTCCATCTTCTCGAATCACGTCAATTCCTAAAACTTCTGGTGGGGAGGATTTTATAAAAAATTTAACAGAATCTCGATATTTTTCATCACTGCCTGAAATAACTGCATCTATATAATTTCTTCCTTCTTGCCAATCATGTGAATTTCGAAATTCCCATACATCATCCACCTCCACCTTAGTTTCACCTAGTACAGAATTCTCTTTGATTATCTGGATAGTTTCACCCATTTCAACATTCTCTGTTTCTCCTTTAACTGGAATCTGAGGGTCTGTATATGTCACATCCTCTTCAGGAGAAACTATACGTATACTCTTAGTCTTTCCATCCTCAGAGTCACCTTGTATATATTCTGGTTCTCGCTGTGGAGCTGGAGAAGGTGCAGGCGTTGGGCTTGTCTCCTCAACTACTTCTTCTATTTGCTGAACTGTCTGTTCGACGGAGGAACCTTCAGCTGTTACGGGTCGTGAACGATTACCAAACATCTGTACTACAAGAATAAGTGTTTCTCCGTGTAATTCACCACTAACTATTGCAATACCAATATCCTCATAATTTGCAGAAATAATATTATCCTTATGTGTTGGACTAGCCATCCAAGCTTGATGGACTCCTTCAGAAGTTGTAAAACCCTTACCTAAATTTTCTCCTGCATATACATATTCATAACCCGCCCCTCTAATAAAGTCCCATGGACTTTCTCCATTTGGTCCAAAGTGATCCCAATATTGTTTTTCAAACATATCATTGGCTTTAGCATGTGCGGCAGATGCGAGATTGGCATCAGATTTCAAAGGATTTAAACCCATTTTAGCTCGTTCTTCATTGGTCAACTGAATAATACGAGTAGCAGTCATATTAGTTGCATGAACACCAAAGCTTTCTATCAAAATTCCTGAGAAACTATTTGCTAATAGAACCCACAAAGTTAGTATTACCATAGCTAACCTAGTGGAGAAGAAAGGATTATAGTTATTACGTTTAGAAGGAATTATCAAATCTTTCATACAAACAGTCTATTAAATTTCATGTGTATATGCAACTAAAAAAACCGAGACCCTGCCAATTGCACAGGGCCTCGTCTTACTCTATCTAAAGAGTAATACCGGCAGATTTATTTTACAGCAGCCTTTAAAGCTTTACCTGCTTTAAATGCAGGGTACTTAGACTGTGGCAAGGTAATCTTTTCCAAAGTTCTTGGATTAATACCTTCTCGTGATTCTCTAGTTCTCACTTCGAATTTACCAAAACCTGTCAAAAGTACAGAGTCTCCTTTAGCAAGAGAACCTTTAACCGCACCTAAGAAAGATTCCACCGCTGCAGCTGCTTGTTTTTTAGTCAAACCAGCTTCATCAGCAACTTTGTTGATAATTTCTTTTTTCAACATGGATGTGTCCTCCTTTCTTTAGAGATAGAATTTCGCATTCAAAAACGAGATTCTGTGTGTAAGTTAAACCAAATCGACATAAATGTCAATATGTGTTTTGTTTATAGGATTTTACAAGTATAGCTTATATTTCCCCAGTTATTAGGCTTTAATAGTACTAGAAAGAAATGCTTAGAGAAAAAGAGTTTCTGTACGAAGAGAAACAAAAATGGTAGTTAAATGACATAAAAGAAAAGAAACAAAGGGGTTTAACTCTAGAAAGGTTATGGCAAAGCCTTAGAAAATGATGGGTAAAAAGGACAATATAGAGGAGCTAAGTAAAAAATGAAAAAACTTTAACCTAATAATTAAAAAGAAAACTGGATTTACTGTATAGTATAAGAGTGTTTCATCAAACAAAAGGTCTCGGCATGTGGCCAATAGAATAATACTATAGTCCCAGGTGTTTTTATTCAATAATCTTATTAAACCTCTTAATGCTCGTTGACCTTGCATTGTTTTCAATTTCGATGACTACGGCATCAAACCTCATAGGTCCCGTATCTACAATTTCGTAATGTAAAGAATATGGATACATATTTTGTTTAATAATAATATCTGTATCAACCCAAAGAACAGAATTCAATGGACCGACCATACCAACATCGGTAATGTACCCAGCTCCATTAGGAAGTATCCTTTCATCTGCTGTAGGTATATGTGTATGCGTACCAACGATAGCACTAACTCTCCCATCTAAATGAGCTCCCATAGAGACCATTTCTGCAGTAGATTCTGCATGCATATCTACAAAAATTCCTTTATATTCGTCTGCATTCAAATTCCTTAAAAAAACATCTACCGCTCTGAAAGGCTCACTTATAGTTCTTTCATTCATACCCCACCAACCCATAACATTCATAATTAGAAGCTTACCTTTTTCTCCAAGATCAATCTCTCCCCAACCTTTACCAGGAAGGTCATCAGGATAATTAAGTGGACGAATAATTGGATATTCACCAGAAAGTACTACCTCAAAATCATTACGTTGCCAAATGTGATTACCCGATGTCATGAAATCAACACCATAGGACATTATTTCTTTAACCGTAGCTTCTGTCACACCTTTACCATGAGCAATATTTTCAACATTAGCTATTACTACATCCACCTCTTCTTTTTTTCTAAGTTCTGGCAAAACTTTTTCAACGGTTTTGCGACCTGGTTTCCCACAAATATCTCCTATGAAGAGTATTTTTATCATTTTCTTTTATTATTAAATTTAAATACTAAATTAGCTGGCTACTTCAACAGCCCTATTTTCTCTGATAACAGTTACCTGTATTGTACCAGGATACGTCTGACTTTTCTGTATTTCATTAGCTATATCTTTAGCCATTACAGTTATCTCATCATCAGTTGTATCCTTAGGCTTTACGATTACCCTAATTTCCCTACCTGCATGTATTGCGAAAACCTCATCAAGTTTTTCACCACCAACTTCTTTCGCAACACTCTCTATTGCTTCAACACGTTTAATGTAAGCTTCATATGTATCTCTTCTAGCACCAGGACGTGCACCAGAAATAGCATCAGCAATATGGACAATTACAGCTTCAACTGATTGAGTATCTATATCAAGGTGGTGAGATTCAATGGCATTAACAAGTTTTTCTGGCAAATTATATTTCCTCGCAACTTGACCTGAAATATGATGATGTGGTTGATCTATTTTATGACTCAAAACTTTACCCACATCGTGAAGAAGACAAGCCTTTTTTACCAAATCTACGTCAGCACCCAAACTACTAGCAATCGAAGAACCAATACGAATTAGCTCCGTTGTATGATCCATCAAACTCTGTCCATAGCTTGATCTATATTTCATCTTACCTACAAGTTTAAGAAGGCCTGGATCCATACCTGGCCAATCAGCTTCCTCAGCTAAAACCATTCCATTCTTCTTAATTTCCTGTGCTATTTCATTTTTAGCCTTTCTTACTTCATCTTCGATTGAACCGGGATGAATACGACCATCCTTAATTAACTTTTCTAAAGCAACTCTTGCAATTTCACGCCTCAAAGGATCGAATGAAGAAACTCCAATGGCATTAGGTGCTTCATCAACAACCACATCAACACCCGTTGCTTTTTCAAATGCACGAATATTTCTACCGTCCTTTCCGATTACCCTGCCCTTAACTTTTTCATCGCTCAACTTAATTACAGACGTTGTAGTTTCTGATACATAATCTGTCTCAATACTTTGCATAGTATCAACAAGTATTTCTTTAGCTTTCTCTTGAGAAACTTCCTTAACTTCAGCTTCAGCTTCCCTTATCTTCTTAGCTTTGTAACTTAGCAGATCCTCATCCACCTCCTTGAGCAATTTTTCTCTAGCTTCATCCCTTGTTAAGTTTGAAATTTTCTCCAACTCTGTCTTTAACCTTAATCTGTTTTCTTCTAATTGTTTTTTAGTCCTTTTAACAGAATCCATTTCTTTTTCCAAAGACTCAGCTTTTCCATCCAACATCTTAGACCTTTTGTTAATAGCTTGCTCTCTTTCCAGGAGAATATTTTCTTGTTCCAGTGATTCTTTACGAACCTTCTTGGCTAAAGCTTCAGATTCTTTTACTAGAACACTTGCTTCTTCATCAGCCTTCTTAACTTTTTCCCGTGCTTCTTTTCTGGCATCTTCAAGGATTTTTTCTTTAGAAACATCTACTTTTCTAAACTTGAAATAGCCAAAAGAAACACCGACACCTACTAGAAGTCCTCCTAATAATAATAGTACTGTTTCCATGGTTTTAGTCCTACAAAAATAAAATATATCGTAGAAAGATACATTTTTTGACAAAAGAGGTAGAGAAAGAAAAAAAGCCTTTATATTAACAAAGAAAGCACCGTCCCGCTAGGATATGCATAATCGTTCTTTTTTTTGTTAATATCAAATATTTTCATATATTTTTTTAAAAGCTTAATTAAAAATTCTCAATGTGCACTCTTCGTACCATTCGTACTATCTTCCTACATAACTAGAGATTTTAACATTTTCAAAAGAATTTTACCACTTAAGATTCTATAGGGTTTTAGTCTCTGGCTACGCAACGTACACGAGCAGTACCAGCAGAAGTCTTCAAGGAGCTAAAGACATAACCATTATACAAACCAAGCGTCCAAGCTTCATCAGTATTTTCTTCTACTTCATTTAATGACCAGAACCAATGAGTAGTTGTAAAAGCCGAGTTATAGGAATTCATATTATTACCACTGTAACTTCCTGCACATTCAGAAACGGTACAAGGAGCTGGAGATATTTGCATCAACTCATCCTTTGTTGGAATTCGCCAATCAGTACGTTCTTCCAAATCAAGTTCATCACAGTAAGTAATTGCACCTGCATGAGTTAAAGTATCAGGTGAAGGTTTTGACCAATACAAACCAGTTATATTATCTTTCAAAACATCATCTGCTGTAACTGTTTCCCAATCAAAACCATGTGAACAAGAAATAGTGTAATTATATTTGTCATCTATACTAATACCCTGAACTTGATTTGCCTGCATCAAGTAACAAGTATAGTCCGTAGGTGATTCTATGTAGCCTCCACAAACATAAGTCAAAGATTCTTGATAAGGGCCTGAAACTGCAGAAATACTTGCCCTTGCCCCTAATGTTATATTGTAAGCGCCAGTTCCAGAGTTATCACTCATCAGTATTAAATTCGCATCAGTATCGATTTCTCCAAACTCTCCCGGAGTAGTAGACAGATAATTGGGCTGTATTGTTCCAAGAGTACTTGAAGAAATAACTAAACCAAAACCTTCTCCTGCTATCAGATCTACGATACCCCCAACACCTAAAGAAGATAAAACTGCATCTTCAGAAGTATGTGCCAAACCAGCATTTTGCCCTCGAACTGTCCAATAAAAGCCAGTACCAGAAGAACTAACCCCAAGAGAATG
>SLSN01000078.1 GCA_007130415.1 Patescibacteria group bacterium | reverse complement strand
GCTTAAAATTGTTGATGGAGTATTTACGTCTAACTCAAGTATTCCTTTTTTTTGCTCTATTTTTATCAACTCACAAACTTTTTCCCAAACCTTTTTTGTTCTTTGAGTTACCGGTGCTAGAAAAGAATCATCTCCATTGTATTGGACATAATTGAGATGAACAAAGTTACGAACATCTAATTCTGTCTCCCATTTTCCTGATTTAAACGCTTCCATAGGGCAGTTGATAGTATTAATCTTGTGTTATAACATAGCATATATGTAAAATTTTTTGAAGAGTTATGATTAAAGCAATAATATGTGACATACAAGGAGTATTAGTCGATACTGCTCATGGGTACGACATAAATAATGAGCTTATTACTTTCCTAATCAAAAACAAAAAAGATTATGGACTACTTTTACTCTATTCAAATCTTGGAGAACAAAGCGTTAAAAATCTCAAAGAAGCTATTCCTGATTTATTCGAACTTGTAGATGGGGAGTATTATGCTTCAAATGTTAAATACATAAAGCCAGATACACGAGGTTTTGAAGAAATTTTAAATGAATGGGATTTAAAACCCAGAGAGGTTTTATTTATTGATGACAGCCAAAGTAATATTAGAGCAGCGGTAAGCTTAGGAATAGGTGTGGTACATTATGAAAGCTTAGATGACATTTCTACCTTAAACTCTCTTTTATATCCTTAATTTGATCTCTATACTCTGCAGCTTGTTCAAATTGCAGGTTTTCCGATGCTATCATCATCTTTTCCTCCAAATCCTTTATTACACGATTAACCTCCTTGGTGGAAGGCTTACTTTGTTTAATCCATTGCTCATACTTTTTCTTTTCATCGAGATCAGGAACGTCCACCATTTTCTCACGAATGCTTTTTACTATAGATTTGGGATCAATATTATATTTCTTGTTGTATTCCATTTGATACTTTCTCCTTCTTTCTGTTTCTGATATTGCATATTTCATACTTTCAGTCATATCATCGGCATAAAGTATAACTCTACCTTCTAGATGCCTTGCAGCTCTTCCTATGGTCTGTATGAGGCTAGTCTTTGACCTTAAAAAACCCTCTTTGTCTGCATCCAAAATAGCAACTAACGAAACCTCAGGTAAATCAAGACCCTCTCGAAGTAAATTTATCCCTACTACCACATCATATTCACCAAGTCTCAAATCACGAAGTATATCAACTCTTTCAACAGTATCTATGTCAGAGTGAAGATACTGAACTTTAATGTTTAGATCCTGAAGATATGTTGTCAAATCTTCAGCCATCTTCTTTGTTAGTGTAGTAACCAATACTCTTTGACCCTTTTCCACCGTTTTGTTAATTTCATTAATTAAATCATCGATCTGATTTTCTGTTGGACGAACAAAAAGCTCTGGGTCCAAAAGACCCGTAGGTCTAGTAAGAAGTTCCGTGACATTACCCCCACTTATTCCAACTTCCCAATTGTCTGGAGTTGCACTGCAGTATATTGTTTTTCCTCTTTTTCGAAAAAACTCATCAAAATTTAACGGTCGATTGTCTCTAGCAGAAGGTAAGCGAAAACCATATTCAATTAGAATATCTTTTCTTGATTTATCACCTCCAGACATACCCCCAACCTGTGGAATGGTAATATGTGATTCATCTACAAAAAAAAGATAATCACTAGGGAAGTAGTCCATTAAGGTAAATGGAGGAGACCCATGCTCTCTATCTTCAAAATATATTGAATAGTTTTCCATTCCTTTACAGTATCCAACTTCACGAATCATTTCTAAATCATATTTCGTTTTTTGCTCCAATCTTTTCGCTTCTAAATCCTTACCCTCTTTTTTTAAAAACTTTATCCTTTTTTGCAAATCTTGCTCAATTTGCTTTGTAGCTTTATGTATTACTTCTGGATCAAAAACAAAAGCCTTTGAAGGGAAAATTTCAACTTCTTTTAAATCTCGAATTCTTTGACCTGTCAATTTATCTACATAACCTATCCTTTCAATCTCTTCTCCAAAAAATTCCAAACGTACAGGATATTCTTCATATGGTACAAATATATCAACGACATCACCTTTAACTCTAAATGAACCTGGTTCAAAATCCGTCTTGTCTCTCTCATACTGCATGAAAGTCAACTCTCGAGAAAGAGAAGATATTGAAATAGATTCTCCTAATTTTAATATCATGGATTTTTTACGATAGTTATTTGGATCTCCAATATTGTAAATACATGACACAGAAGCAATTACAATTACATCTTCCCTTGTTAAAACAGCATTCATAGCAGAAAGTCTGAAAAGCTCGATTTGTTTGTTAATATCAGATTCTTTTTCAATATAAATGTCTTTTGAAGGTAGATAGGCTTCTGGTTGATAATAGTCATAGTAGGAAACAAAGTATTTAACTGCATTTTCAGGAAAATATTCTTTAAATTCTTCAAATAATTGTGCAGCAAGTGTTTTGTTGTGAGAAAGTATTAAAGTAGGTTTTTGTATCTTCTGTATTACATTTGCCATTACAAAGGTTTTCCCAGATCCTGTCACACCTTCTAGAACCTGATCTCGAGAATTTTTTTTGGCCTTTTCTGCTAAAGAATCTATCGCTTTCTTTTGATCTGGAGATGGATTGTATGTTGTTTTTAGATTAAAAACTTTGTTTTGCATAGAAGCTATTTTAACAAGATATTAAGATTTTGTATATTGAATGGGATTTATAAAAATGATATAATAGCACCGTTTTAATTAATCTTTTCATGTTATGGCAAATTTCGAAAATTCTGATTTTGAAAATTTAAAAGAAATAACATCACAAGAGGAAAACAGTAAAGAGGATATCATAGTACTATCTCTTTTGTGTGAAGAAGAAGTTTCAGGAGTTGAAGCAAAAATTGACGATTTAATTCTACTAGAAGAGGAAACAGAGAATAATAGGTGTCTTCAAAAAGTACAAAAAGTTATAGAAACTACTCCGCTGAAATGCAATGGTAGCAAAGTTGGTGATGCAATAATTTCTGGTATAGCAGAGAAATTACTCCCGAAATTAGAAAGAAATATAAGGGAGGGATTAGAAGAAGTAAAGCTTGAAAATTTACAAGAAATGGTGGAAAAATTAAAAATAGTTATGGACAATAAACAAGTGTCTCAACAACATAAAGGCTATATAGCTGCTTCTTTATTTAATATATTAAATGCTATCAATGAAAGAAACTTGGAATGATTTAGAAAATTTGCCTAACTTTGATACTATAGATGAAGCAAATTCAACTTTGGATACTATGTTGGAAGCTGCTTTCAGAGACAAAGGGACGGAAGCTTTTGAACAAATAGAATATGGTGTAGAAGTTTTGGAGGATTCAGAATTAAATCCTGATGTACGAGATTTAATAATAACTAGACTAGTTGAGGAATTTTACCCTATTGCAAAAGTTTCAGGAGAAGTGATAAAAACAAGGGATATAACAAAAGTTGCGAATACTCTAGGAAAAATAATAATAGAAGATTTCGAAAACAAAGAATTTAAAGATAAGTGCAAAAAAGCCTTTATAGAAACAATTACATTAAATGAAAAAACTATATAATGGAAAAAGAAAATAGCTCAGCTAAAGAGAACCGATATGTAGATTCGGGTATTTATAAAAATTTAGATTCTTTAAAAGATTGTCCACCACAATGTATAGAACTTTATTTGTCCTCACTGAAAAAAACTACTTATTCTTGTTCCGAAGAAAAGTTACTTGGCATTATAGATGTCCTAACTGGTTTCGTTGCATTAAATGAAGATCTAAACCAAGATTTTAGGATGAAAATCATAGACAATACGGTAGGGGAGATACTACCAATTTTGAATAAAAAAAATCCTGAAAATATTAAAGAATTAGTTTCAAATGAATACAAAACAGTTTTAGAGAATTTAGAAGAAATAAAGGTAAATTCAGATAATCAAACTGCCTCTAAATGTCTTCTTGGTGAAGCAATTCTTACTTTTCCTGGGAGTAAAATTATTGATGAGGGAGAACTAGATTCTTAAACCAAAACCCTCTATAATTCACCTATGATTCAAAAACTTTCTCAAGAAGTTGTCAATCAAATTGCAGCTGGTGAAGTGATTGAAAGGCCTTCTTCTGTAGTGAAGGAACTTTTAGATAACG
>SLSN01000024.1 GCA_007130415.1 Patescibacteria group bacterium | reverse complement strand
GTCGTTGTAGTTGGCGCTGGAGTTGTTGTAGTCGTTGTAGTTGGCGCTGGAGTTGTTGTAGTCGTTGTAGTTGGTGGTGGAGTTGTTGTGGTCGTTGTAGTTGGTGGTGGAGTTGTTGTGGTCGTCGTTCTAGGCCCACAAAAGAACTCACCATCTTCAAATAACAAAACCTGATTTTCAGGACAAGTCATCTCATCCCCATCCAAAAAGGCTACACCCCTATCATCAAGAGTTGCACGTTGATAAACAAGGAAACCCGTTATTAAAAGAAGAATTACAAAAAAAACTAACCCTAAATAAAGAAAAAGCTTTTTATCTGTCTTAACCATTTTTTAAAAATCAAAATTAGATTCTAACTTTAATATAGCACATTCTTTGCATGTTTTGGCAACCTTTTAACAACTTCTAACAAAAATCATATGAGAAAGTCATTAACTAGCACCTCCCAACTCTTCAAAAAAAGAAGTCGGTGGGACAAAAACATATTCAAATGATATTGCACTAGCAAGAATTTTAAAATCCGCTCTAGTGAGTTCACCCTCAACATCCAAATCCCCTACCCCATCAAAAAGGAAATTGATAACCAAAGCCCCTTGACCTCTATTTACATAGAAATAAACGAGCCTTGCATCATTTACATCTACTTTCCCTCTCTGCAAGAAAGGTTCTGAATATACCTTATAACCATATGGGATGTATTCTTCTTCTACCTCATCAGGTAAATTAAAAAATTCAACATTCTTGGGATATTCTAAAGAGTTGATTTCAGAAGCTATTTGAGTACTGGAGATAAGGGGATAATTCATATCTTCTTGTTGTACAAATTCCGCCAGAAGGAAAAGACCTTCTTTCAAACGACCATCTGGTGTTAGAATTAGGTATTCATTTTGAGAACCCATATAAATTGGTTGATTCTCCAACAATCTAGAAAAATTCACCCTGTAATCATTACCTTCTCGAAAAACTTCCTCTACAACATAGTCAAAATCTGAAGAGAAATAATTTTTTGCAATATTCCTAAGATTTTGGTAAACGTTTTCAGAATCATTAGGGACAAAATCAGTATCTGGCAATAAAACCCCTTGTTCAAGGGTAAAAAACAGAGAGTCACGATTGTAGTCATAAGAAACTGTATCTTCACCATCCTCCCAATAGTGGTTAATTAATTCTGGATTTACAGAATCTTCACCATATTGAAAATTGCCACGTAAAATATCATTCGCAAATTTTTCTCCCCATTGAAAGTGGTTCTCATCATTTATTTTAAAACTTGGATAAAAGGATTTTTCAAATTCATTTAATTTTTCCAAAACATTCGAAGAAAAAGAAATACTGTAATTTTTATGGTATCCCAAAGGTTGATCTATGATATCAAGATCAGCAGAAGGAGCTGGGCGTTCGGCATCAAAGTCAACAGGTTGAGTTCCTTCATCCCTAAGTAATAAAATTAGGGTAAGTATAAATAAGAGTAGGATTATGCTTGTAATAACTGTAATAACTCCGTATTTTTTTAAAAATTCTTTCATACTCATGGACAATCTCCTAAATCACAATTTAAAATTTCCCTATGGTACCTATCAGCATATATTGTTGTGTCTCTTATTTCAATATGAAAATGAGAACCATCGGTACAACTCGTAGGAAATTCTCTGAAACTTCTGTAGTGAACATTACCATCACTTCTAAACGCCATCTTTGCTACAGGCTCCCCTTGCTTTACCCTCTCATTTTGTTTTACATACGGTGTCACATGAATTAAAACATAGGTCACACCCTCCTGAGGAGAATAAAAATTCACAATACCTCCACAAAGCTGCCCTTTTAACCTAGGATTTTCATAAGTCCAAATCGACCTAGTTACAATACCATCCGAAGGAGCATGCCAATATGTCGGTGGAGGCCCTACAATATCAACAGCATTTATATTCCTATGACTAAGAGAATGATAAGGACCTTGAGTACAACGCAAATTCTCATTAATACGTAATGGACATTGCAAACCGCTTCCCCCCTCCTCTGTTTCTCCTATTCTTTCTACAGGAGAATCTAGAGGATCTTCCCCTAATGCTAAACCATCCATAGCCATTCCTCCAGTACCTGCACAAAGATCAATAAACTCCGGTCTTAATGGAGGTGTATTTCCCGCCGTATTAAACCTTTTTGCAACCCAAGTAGAATCAGCAAAAACCAAAATCACTACTACCATAAGAAGAATCCACGAAAAAACCACTGTAGATTTAAAAAATGGTTTAAGTAACTTATCTCCTAAAAAGTATATTATCGATGTACCTGCTAAAATGAAGGAGTTTATAAAAGTGTTCATCGTCTTAAAGGCAAATACCCTTCCTACAAGCTTCCTTACCGAACCTCTAATACCCATTACTAACCTATGCAAACCCAGTATTGCATTTTCTCCAACTTTTTTACCTAAAATAGCCAACAAACCTGCAGAAACAAACTTTTTCAAAACTGCACCAGGAGAATATTTTTGTGTCAAACTCCTAAGTTTATAAGAGTAATTTAAGAGAGAAGAGTTTTTTATCTCCTTATTTAATCTTTCCAACTCTCCAAATACTCTCGCCATCTTAGGTTCTGTCAAAATTCTAGCTTTGTTACGTTCTAAAATTGCCAAGAGCTGAGCATACTTATCCTCTGAAGCCAGAGCTCTTAAAACTTTTTTTTGATTATTTGAAATTTTAATATCACCCAAGAGCTTTTTAAATTCATCACCCTCATAATTTTCAACAAATTCATAAAGACTCTCAGAGTTTGCAATTATCTGACGAATTTTTCTTTGTTTTGCATATGCTGAATACACAAAACCTTCACCATTAACAAAAAGAGTTCTAGCAATAGATGACGGAGTTAGATAATGATATGAAGTAAGTTTTGAATCTATAGGATTTGTTTCATCCCTTGAAACAAGCATATTATCAAATTCCATACCATTAAGCACAACTTTTTTTCTCTCCGCTGGAGCCAAATTATTTTTCTTAGCATCAAAAGTATCTGCATTTAAAACACCTCCAAATACTTTCCCACCTGAACTCATAGCATTTAAAACGCTCATGTTCTGACGTACACTCCCCCAACGCTTGCTTAGTTTCATCTCCGGATTATCTGACATTTGCCAAACCTTTAATAACCTCATTTCATCCTTCAAACTTTTTCTTCTCAAGTCATTCTCTTCTATTCCCAAACTACTTAAAAACCTATCATTGCTTTCCAATTCTTTAACTTTGAGATCTATCAACATACTTGAGGCACTTTCTGGTTTACTAACAGTCTTTTTCCCTAAGCCCCCACCTGTTTGCTCAACTATCCCTTTATCTAAAGTTCCCAAACTCCAATTCCCCTTCGAAGTTTGTTCTTTACTAGTAACTTTTGACTTGGAAATATAGTCTTCTAATAATTCATCTATATGATATTGGTCGTCAAAGCCAAAACTCTTTAATTTTTTACCCAATGTTTTCTGTGCCCTAACTTTGTCACTAGTAGTTTTAATCTCACTAAAATCAATATCGCTTGATTGCAATATGGAAGCAAAAGTTTGCGAGAGCTTGTTTGCATCATCATAATTTAATTTCTTTTCTTCAGCCAAATCAAAAGCAGAACTTTTTGCCACCATACCTCGAGCTTGAGAATCCCTCTCTTTACGGGGCATAGTGTCATTACCAAGCAAAGCCCCTATCTTTACCGCTTTCTCAGAACTAGCTCCTGTTGCTTTAGCAACAACTGCGCCAACACCCTGATCTACAACGGTACCAGGAGCTCTAACCAAGTTTAATTTCTTAGCAGCATTTTTTTCAGCTTTAGCAGCCTGTTTTGAATCACTAGGAGTGTTTAGGGCCTGGGAGACTGCCGTTAAAACCTCACCATCAGCATGCACACCAGGACGTTTCGCTACTTCCCCCAATCCTTTCGCCATACTATCATCTGAAATTTCTGGTACTTTACTGGACTCTACAACTTTAACATCTTCTCGAGCACTTCGAAATATAAATTCGAAAATTATATCAAGAAAATTTTTCTCTTTTTGCTTGTTCTCAGACATAAAGACTAATCACTAAAGTATTTAACCCTTAAACAAACTACCCCATGAAGGTTTATTAGCCTTACCTTTCTTTATACCCTC
>SLSN01000064.1 GCA_007130415.1 Patescibacteria group bacterium | reverse complement strand
CTTAGAATTTTTAACAAAATCTAAGACTTTGTCTGTAATATCTACAATTTCAAATAGTTTTTTAGTTTTTATTACAATATTTTTGTTTTGAAATTTCATAGTGAATAATATAGCATAAATTTAATTTGAGTTTTGAACAATTGCAATTGATTCTTAAATACCATATTATTTAGTATATAAACTGTTCAAAGAGAAATCAAAAATGCAAGAAAAATATATAAATCTAGGGACAAAAGAGGTTTTTAACGACCAATATCTTTTAGCTGTTTTTGAGGTTAAAACCTATGGTATGGATCTTTTGGAAGCGGCTTCTGAAATAGCGGCGGAGTCTTCAAACGGTTCTAATTTAACTGTAGGCACAGCGACGAAATTTTCTGATGAAATGGGAGCTGTTGTATACAAAGTTGATAGAGACAAGAATTTAGTTTGGATAGCTTACCCTTGGAGAATGTTTGATCGTGGTGGGAATGTTCAAAATGTTTTGACTTTTATCGCAGGTAATATTTTTGGGATGGCTGATTTAGCTGGTTGTAAACTTTTGGATGTTTGGTTTCCTAATTCAATGTTGGAGCATTACGATGGTCCTAACTATACATTGGATGAAATGAGAAAATATTTGGGAGTTTACAATATGCCAATCCTAGGGACCATAATTAAGCCAAAGATTGGGCTTACGGCTTCTGAATATGCAGAGGTTTGTTATGATTTTTGGTCTGGGGGAGGTATCTTTGTTAAAAATGATGAGCCTCAATGTGATCAAGATTTTTGTCCTTACGATAAAATGGTGGATTATGTACGAGAAGCTATGGATATGGTAGAAAAAGAAACAGGACAAAAAAAGATTCATTCTTTTAATGTTTCTGCTGCTGATTACGATACGATGATTGAGAGAGCAGAATATGTTAAAGGTAAGATGAAACCTGGAAGCTACGCCTATTTGATAGATGGTGTCACTGCAGGTTGGAGTGCGGTACAAACTTTGCGAAGAAAGTATCCTGATGTATTCCTTCATTTTCATAGGGCTGGACATGGAGGATTTACGAGGTCAGAGAACCCGTTCGGTATGACTGTGCCAGTGTTAACTAAATTTTCTAGGCTCGCAGGTGCTTCTGGAATTCATACAGGTACAGCAGGTGTAGGTAAGATGGCAGGAAATGACTTAGATGATATTACAGCTGCAAAGTTAGCTTTGCTTTATGAATATGATGGTTTTTTCTTTGAACAGGATTGGTTGAAATTTCCTAGGACTGACAGTGATGCCTCAAAATTTGTAAAAGAAGAAGGTGGTGATGATTGGAAAGAGAGAAAGGAATTAGAGCAACTTGGTAAATATTACAGAGATCTTGTTTCTAAAAGAAATGAGAGATTTTTTACTCAAAAATGGAGGAAAATTAGAAAAACTTGTCCAATAATTTCTGGTGGATTGAACCCTGTGCTTCTTAGGCCTTTTATCGAGAAAATAAAGGATGTTGATTTTATAACGACTATGGGGGGAGGTGTTCATTCACATCCTTCTGGTACAAAAGCAGGTGCCAAGGCTGTGGTGCAGGCTTGTGAGGCTTGGCAAAAAGATATAGATATTTACGAATATGCTAAAACTCACAAAGAATTGGATGACGCTATTTCTTTTTATAACAAACATGGAACTCAATCTAAGAGGATAAATTCTGAAAAAAAAGAAGATGAATAATTCTCTTTTTGATGAACTTTTTGGAGAGAGGGAAGATGGTAGCCTTGAAGAAGAAACTCTACCTGTGAAGGTAGAAATTGGTTGGGAGAATAAAAATCTTCGGCTTCTACTGGGTCTCTTTATCTCAATGATTGTTCTTGCGATGACCTTTATTGTTACTCACATATATTATGAAATTCGCCCTTCGCCTAAAGCTGAGGTTTTAGGTGAAAAAGTCATTGAAAAACAAGAGCAAGATTCCTTAGATACTTCACTGGATCTTTTTATGGATAAATTTGTTGATTCTTCGTATGAAGTTAATGACTCAGGGGCGTTTGCATATATATATGGAGATTCAAAAGATGGCACGATTTCCTTGGGTGAAGGAAACACGTATTTTGAAAACGGACGTATTGCGCTTATTAATATAGATGAAAAAACTCGAGTTTTTTGGACGGACTATGATGAAAAGTTTATCTTTTTTCTTGAAACAAAAGAATATTTCCCTGTGAATCAAAATTCTAATTTTTATTATAAATCTTACCTAGGTCAACATATACTTCAAGATATTGTTGATGATTATCGTAGAAATAGAGATTTTATTATTCAGGTTGATGAGGAAACTTGGGGATGGGAATGGTCATTTTACACTCCAAAAAGTGATTTGCAAAAATATAATATGCGTACTGAAATCGTTTTGGATATCAGCACCAACTATATTTCTGAGATAAGGGTTTTTAATGAAGGGGATAAAATCTGTACTTTTGAATTCTCCTTTAACGTGATTGATGATATAGACGAAAGTAATGTGTTTGATGGGTATGAAATAATTGACGAGCCAGAAGTTACTTCTTTATAGTAGATTTATTTTTTAGTGCTTTCCTTATTTTCTCCTTTGTTGAATCTGCAACTGCAAATTCCATCCAATCTCTATTTGGATATTTATCTTGTTTTGATGTTACGATTTTAACAATGTCTCCTGTTTCTAATTTCGTGGAAAGCTCTTTAGTTTCGTTGTTTACTTGGGCAAATGTTGCATTATGCCCTACTCTTGTGTGCACTCTGTAAGCAAAATCTAAAGCTGTAGCTCCCTTGGTTAATTCTATAATTCTCCCTTTAGGGGTAAATACATATATGTAATCATCAAAAATATCTGCTTTTATTGGAACTGATCTAGATTGCTTGCTTAATTTTTGGCAATTAATGATTTGTTTGTGTAATATTTCTAGCCAATCAAAATCATCTGTTGGCTTTGCAAATCTGTTTTTACTTGCTTTGTAAGCAATGTGAGATGCGGGACCGTATGTGTTGAGATAGTACATTTTATGAGTGAGGATTTGTACTTCCACAAACATGTCCTTTATTTCAGGGCAAGAAATACTCATTTGTAGTGCTTGGAAACCGTTGGGTTTGGGTTGGGTAATATAATCATCTGTTTCTTGCATGTCTACATTTGTTTTTTCTTCAAGAGCCAGGCCTACTAAAAAACAATCGTCTTTTGAACGAGTAATTATGGAGATGGCCATCCTATCTTTAATCTTTGCAAGTGCAGTGCCCTGCCCTTCATTTTCAAGTTTTTTGAGCTTATTATACATACTGTATTTGCTTTTTATTCTTCCGAAGATTTTTGGATTATAATCCAGAATATTTGTTAATTCTTCTAGTTTTTTGATGTAGCTATTTAAAAGGTCCTCATCAAGAGATTCTTTCTTCATTTTTTCTTCTATGACACGATATTCTTCGGGTTTAGTGTGTTTAAAAACAATTTCCTCTATTTCTTTCTTAATGAGTTCTAAATTCAGATATGAACACAATGGTCCGTAAATATTGAACACTTTCTTTGCTTTTAGTTTAATACTCTCTTCTGGCAAGTAGTGTATTGTACGAACATCATCTAAAACATCAAAGATTTTAATCAAGATTGGTCTAATATCTTCTGAGTTTCTTAGCACGTATCTAGTTATTATTTTCATCCCTGTTTCATCACTATCTGTCCCTCGGTTTATCATGTGTAAGGTTTCCAACAAATCGACGATTTCTTTGCCAAACTTCTCTTCTATTTCTTTGTACATTCTTTCCCGATTTTTATCATGTTCGTCGTTTAATACACAATGGAGTATCGAGACGATGGTACTATCTGTATCCAAGTGTAAATCAGTAGCCATATTAGCCACTCTCAGCGCATGAAAAATGGAGTTCTCTCCTGAGAGTCTATAATGTTTTTTGTATTCTTTCTGTGCCCAGGAAATGCTCTGGTCTACTAGCTCTTTGTACTCTTGAGGTACTTTTTCAATTATTTCCTTCCTTGAGGCGTTTAGGTCATTTTTCATTGTTAATACAGGGTTCTGTAATCATTCATAGGTTATTGTAGCAAAAAGGGTGGTTTTTTACTAATGCTATAACGTAGGGTTTTGAAAAACAGCAACGACTTTGCCGTTTATTATGTCCTCTCTGTCTTTGTTTAAATATATTGGTTGGTGTGTACTATTGTATGAGTTCGGATATAGTATAATCATATCGTTTTGTTTTTTGAAGATTTTTATTGTTGCTGAATTATCAATTATTGCAAGAATAGTGTCTCCATCATTTATTTCAGATTCTTTTTCTACAATCACATAATTCCCATTTGAAAGAGGTACTTTATCTAGACAATGTTTGTTCATGGAATCTCCTTTTATTATCACGCTAAAAAGGTCTGATTTTTTTTTTAATAACTTACTATCTACTTTTAGGGTTCCAATATAATCCTCTTGCGCTGTAGCTAGGGGTGTACCCGCATTGGCGTAACCGAGGATGGGTATACCAATTAGGTATTCATAATGTTCTTCCCCTTGTATCTGTATTCCTCTCGCTCCACCCGTTCTTATTATGAAACCCTTCCTTTCCAATGCCTCCAGGTGCGAGACGACGCCCCTTTTAGTACTTATCTCTAAGGCTTCTTGCAGTTCGGATAGAGAAGGAGCTATACCCTTGTCAAGGAAATAATCTCGAATAAAGTTAAGGGTTTGTTCTTGTTTTTCAGTGATGGAGACTTGCACTTTATTCCCTTTTCTTAAAAATTAGTATACCCTAGTATACCCATGGTTGGGAATTATGCAAGAAAATTTATTGGCCTGTAATAAAACTTTGAGAAATTAGCTTTAAAGCTTGATTATATGTTAAACCTCGACTCTTTAAATATGCAATCCAATTTTCGTTTGGTGCTCCAATTGTTACTTTGTGTTCAAATTTTATTTCTTTTTGAGGTATTTCTAAAAATGGTTTTATGCTTATATTATTACTCTCATCTAAATTTAAAATATAAATCTCTAAAAATACATCTATATTTTTTACATTTTCCTCTATGCTGCTTAGAGTTATTTTTAAATCTATCTCCACGTCTTTTTGAGCTACGGTTCTGTAAATAATACGACTTGATATATTAGAATCCTTGAATTGGAAATTACATTCTTTTTTTAAAGATATGTTTTTAAGAGAATTAGGGCTTAAAAAATAGTTCTCGCTACATTTTATTTCTAAAAGCGTAACTTTATCAAGTTTTGTTAAGTCTATTTTTTTCATTTTTCAACAAACATATCAAGTATTCTATCTAGTTCTACAGCATATTCCATAGGTAAACCTTCTGTGATTGGTCTTACAAAACCTGAAACTATTAAATGGGAAGCTTCTTGCTCAGAAAGTCCCCTTGATTTAAGGTATTTAAGTTGATTTTGAGAAACTTTTGATATTTTAGCTTCATGCTCTATTGTACTTGTTTTGTTTTGAATTTCGTTTGTTGGATATGAATAGGATTTAGCTTTTTTATCCAAAATTAAACCATCACAACTAATAATTGATTTGGAGTTTTTTGCATTTTTAGTTATCTTGCAATTACCTCTGTATGTACTAAGTCCATTTTGCTTACTTATGGTTCTGGAATTAATTATGCTCTTTGTATTTTTTCCGATATGTATCATTTTACTTCCAGAGTCCATTATTTGTTCTTTATCAGCAAGACCCAGGGAAAGAAATGTACCTTTTGAGTTATCGCCCTTTAAAATTGTTCCTGGATATTTCATAGTTACTTTTGATCCAATATTACAATCGACCCATTCCATAGTACCGTTTTCATCTACTACAGATCTTTTTGTAACTAAATTGTAGATGTTTTTAGACCAGTTTTGCATTGTGCTGTATCTAACTTTTGCATTTTTCTTAACAAAAACCTCAACTACAGCGCTGTGTAGAGAATTTGTCATGTATTGTGGTGCTGTACATCCTTCAATGTAGTGAATTTCACTTCCCTCATCTGCAATTATCAACGTTCTTTCAAATTGCCCCATATTTTGTGTATTTATACGAAAGTATGTTTGTACTGGCATTGTTAGCTTTAGTCCCTTTGGGATGTAAATAAAGGTACCTCCGCTCCATACAGCACTATTTAGGGCAGCATATTTATTCTCAGAATTAGGAACTAGTTGAGCAAAATACTCTTTAAAGAGCTCAGGGTATTTTTTTAGTGCAAGTTCTGTTGTTTCGAAAATAATCCCAAGAGAATTCCACTTTTTCTTTATTTGACTATATATCACTTCAGATTCATATTGAGTTGAAATTCCTGCAAGTAATTTTTGTTCTTCTTTAGATATTCCAAGTTTTTCAAAAGTTTGTTTTATATCCGTTGGTATTTCCTCCCAGGTATTAGCTTTTTCTGCTCCAGTAGAATAATATCGAATATCTTGAAAATCTAAATCTTCTAAATTGGGCCCCCAATTTGGATTTTTAATGTTTTTAAATTTTTTGAAAGAATCAAGCCGAAAATCTAACATCCATTTAGGTTCTTTTTTAATCTTGGAAATTTCTTTAACAATGGTTTCATCCAGACCTTTTGGAAATTCTTTATTCTTCTTTGTACCCATTTTCTAATATCTTCTTTGCTAATTTAATATCTCCTTTCTCCTTTATCGTTTTACCCTGTATTAACAAAACTTGATTGGGGGTAATATATTTTAGAATTTTTGGCCCATGACTAATTAATATAATTGTTGCTTTTTGTTCTTCTTGGTAATTTTTAACAATTTGAAAAATATTTTTAACAGAATCTATATCTAATCCTGAATCTATTTCGTCTAAAATCGCAACTTTTGGTTCAAAAAGGAGCATTTGTAATATTTCAAACTTTTTCTTTTCTCCTCCAGAGAAACCCTCATTTATATTTCTTTGTAAAAATTCTTCGCTTAAATTTAATTTGTTTAGATTTTTTAACACAACTTCATGAAAATCCCAAACACAGATTTCTTTTTCGACCATTGATTTATATGATGCAAAAAGAAAATCAAAAATCTTAACACCTGGTATTTCTACAGGATTTTGGTGAAGTAGTAGAATTCCTAACTTTGCCCTCTTATTTATTTCTAATTTTGTGACATCTTTCCCTGTAAAAAGAACTTTTCCCTCTATTCTTACGTTTTCACCTCCTGAGATTACTTCTGCAAGTGTTGTTTTGCCCGCTGCATTTGGACCTAGTACTAGTGAAAGAGTATTTTTTTTAAATTCTGCATTAATATTTTCTAAAATTTTTTCATCTTTATTTATATATGCAGAAACATCTTTTAATTTGAGCATTTTCTTTAAAAAGAATTTTAATGCAGGTATTTTACCATTACTCTTGAAATTTATCATTTCTTACCATATACTTTAAATATATAATATAATTTTTAAATAAAAAGTTTATGGCAGAGACAAAAGAGAAAAGTTCTAAGCCTGAAGTTAAGTTTGAGGATATTAAATTTAACGAAGAGGGTAAGACAAAAGCTATTTTAGCTTGCATCCCTCTGATTGGTTTGATCCTTCTTTTCGTTGAAAAAGATGATCAGTTTGTTAGATATTATGGTGGTCAGTATACTGTTGTAGGTCTTGCAATGTTTGTTGTTTCTTTTGTACTAGGAATTATTCCAATAATCGGTTGGTGCATTGTGCCACTTTTGTGGATCGCTATGCTTGTACTTATGGTTATGGGTATGATGAAAGCTAATAACGGTGAAAAATTCCAAGTTCCGCTACTTTACGAATATGGTATGAAGATAATGAACGCTGTTTAATATTTCAGCCTTATTTTGAATTTAAGGGGAGAGTTTATCTCTCCCTTTTCTTTTGCTTTTTACCTTTTTTATGTATAATAATCCCTATCTACACTTTTCGGGGAGTAGTTCAGATGGCTAGAACGCTGCTTTTGGGAAGCAGAGGTCGCAGGTTCAAGTCCTGTCTCCCCGACCATTTTCCTCTTGTTGATTTGTCATCTATTTATTGTAAAATATTACTAAGAGTTTATTTAATTTGTTTTATACTAAAAACATGATAAAGACATTTTTAATTACATTCTTAGCAATTTTTTTGTTTACAGGAGCGGTACATGCTCAGGAAACTGACTTACCAGATCCAGGTATTCTCCCTGGTCATCCCCTTTATTTTCTAAAAAATTGGTCAGAAAACATACGAACAGTTTTTACTTTTAGCGATGAAGCAAAGGCTGAAAGGATGCTTTTTTTGTCTGAAAAAAGATTAGCTGAAGCAAATGAATTGTCTGAGCTTGGTGAAGTAGAATTAGCACAGGAAACATTGTCTAGATATGAAGACCATTTAAATGCTGCCTTAGAAAGAGCTCAAGAAGCTAGAGAAAAAGGACAAGATATGGATGAGGTGTTGGGTAGAGTTTCTGAAGCCACATCTAAGCATCAAGGTGTTTTAGCGGATGTTTATGAAAGAGTTCCAGAGCAGGCACAGGAAGCTATACAGAGAGCTATGGAACAAAGTAAACGAGGACAAGAGGAAGCTATGGAGGCTATTTCTTCAGAGCAAGAACGAGAGAGAGTTATGGAGAATGTTCGAGAAAGAATGGTAGAAGTAGAGCAAAAAATGCAGGGAATTAGAGATAGAGGTGTTAATATTCCTGAGGTTGAGATGCCGGATATGCAAGATGCTATGGAAAGAATTCCTGAAACACCGGATATAGATGTTGATGAAATTATGGAAAACTTACCTAATGTTCAAAGAGGTCGTCCTTAACAGATTATGCAAAACATCATTTTTGATTGGACAGGAGTTATTAAAGACGGTATAGAAGATCATTATAAGGTCATAAACCTTATGTTTAAAGATTTTAATGTCCCTTCAATTTCTTTAGAAGAATTGAGAGAAACTTGGAAACAGCCATATATGGATTTTTACAACACGCATTTACCCAGTTTAACTATGCAAGAGCAAAAGAAAGCATATTTTAAAGCTTTTGCTCAGCTCCCTAAGGCAAGACCATATCCAGGAATGGTTGAGCTTTTGAAAAAACTACATTCAAGGGGTAAAAAATTAGTTATATTATCTTCCGACAGTCCTAAAACGATATTAAATGAAATAAAAGTTTTTGGACTTGAAGAAATTTTTGAAGATATGGATCTAGAGGTACACGATAAGGTTGATCATATTACTGATTTGATGAAAAGGAATTCTATGAAGTCGACAGATACTGTGATTGTTGGCGACACAAATAACGAAGTAGAAGCTGGTAAAAGTTTTGGGGTTAAAACAATTGCTGTTACTTGGGGACTTTGTTCAGAAGAAAATTTGAAAAAACACAATCCTGATCATATTGTTCATAGTGTTGAAGATTTAGAAAAAGTTCTTAGTGAAATTTCTACTTAATTGTTGTATAATAGTGTTGTAATTACTTAATTACAACGTAATGGGCGAAAAATTAGAATATTTCGAAAAATCCTCTGCCCAGAAAGAAAATAATCCAGAATTGGATTTAGAGAGTTTTTACTCTTTATCTCAGAGACCTGAAGGTCTTTCTAATGTCCCAGAAAAGGTCCTCAAAGACTTTGTTTATGAACTAAATGATGTTGAGGATGTGTTATATACTTTCAAATTTATTTCAGACGATGAAATGTATTCGAAAATATCTAATGAAGAAAAATCTTCTTTTGTTAATTTAGATGAAACAGGACAAAAGGAAGTTAAAGAACTAGCTGGCCTTTTTAATGCTTTTTTATCAGACGAACCAATTTTGTATGAAAACACATCCATAGATATTGGTGAAGAAGGACCTTTTATAGCTTATGTTAATGAAAAATGTCAAAGATTAGATGTTTCTTGGAAGAATAAAACAAAGGGAAATCATATTTTTGAAAAACTTTTGACTGAAGCTAATGCAAAAGCAAATGATTACCCAAAAAAGTTAAGATCTTTTGGTAATCTTAATATTTTCTTAGATGAAGATAAAGTAATCAATGTAAAATTTTCTGGTGATGCAAGTAAAAAGGATCTTGATAGTTTACCAAGCTATGCTCCAGGCTACTTGAGGAATTTTGAAGAAGAATTTAAAGAGTTTTTTGGTAAAAGTTTTAAAACTGATAATATTAAAATTCAGTTTTAGCAATCCCATATAGTTGCGTTTTTACCTCCTCAACGTACTCAGGATTTTTACAAAGTTTTAATATTTTTTCACTATCATCGTCCCCTGCTATTCTATTTCTATCTTCCTTCTTGCATTTCTTACATCTGTGAACAATCATTAATTCCCCTGACTTTTCTTTACCGTATTTATTTACCTTACCCTTTTTAAATGTAATATCTACTGGCTCCATAATACCTTGACATTGGGAAGCCCTGTCTCCAGGTTTTTTTTCGTCTACATGTTTTGAATAGAGACAATTGGGACAATGGTTTCTGTTTCTCGTACCAATATATTCATCCGCTTTAACTAAAACATCACAATTTTCACACTTAAAAGATTTATTCATAAAAGCTTGTTCTTTTTTTAAAGAAATAATATCATTTATATATGAAAAACGTTTTTAAAACAATAATTCTCTTTTTGCTTTTGTTCCTTTCTTTTACAAATTTTTCATTTTCAAGAGAAAATGATGAGTATAGTTATCATAGAGGAGTCGTGAAAGAAGTTGTTTCTGTAGAAGAAACAGAAATAGAGGGGTTTGATGATGTTCAGATAGAGACTACACTAAGTGTTCGTTTGATAGAAAAGGATGAAATAGTTGAAATAGATATAGTTGGTTTAAAAAATCAAATAACTCGTGAATATTCATCAGGAGACAGAGTGATTCTTTCTGAATTTTCAATGCCAGATGGTCAAACATCCTACTCTATTGTTTCTTATGATCGTCAAAATACTCTTTTGCTTCTTTTTATAATATTTTTGGTACTTGCTTTAATTATTTCTTCAAAACGAACGATAGGTGCTGTGCTGGGTTTGGGCTTTTCATTTTTAATGATTTTCATTTTTTTAATCCCACAAATTCTTTCAGGAGCAAGTCCTGTTTTTATATCTATTCTGACAGCGATTATAATTATTCCTGTGAATTTTTACCTTTCTCATGGTTTTAATAAAAAAACAAGTGTTGCTATTTTTAGTACGGTCATAGCGCTTATAATTACAGGATTTTTGGCACTAATTTTTATGGGGGCTGCTAATATAACGGGGCAAGGGCTTGAGGAAACTATGCTTATTACAACCATGGTAGATAGCACTATAAATATTGAAGGTCTTTTACTGGCTGGTGTCATAATAGGTACTTTGGGTGTTTTAGATGATATTACTATTTCTCAAGTTGCAATTGTTAAGCAAATATCTGAAGTTGGTGAAAAATTAGAATCTACGGAAATTTTTACTAGAGCTATGAGTATTGGTAAAGATCATATGGCCTCAATGATTAATACCTTGGTTTTAGTTTATACTGGTGCTGCAATGCCACTTTTAATTATTTTTGTAAATGCACAACTTCCACTAAATTATGTCTTAAGTTTGGAAGTCGTTAGCATAGAGATTGTGAGAACATTAGTAGGGACAATAGGTTTAGTATCAGCAATACCTATTACTACATTTATTGCAACAATGGTTTTTAAGAAAAAAGCTAGTCAAAACTTAGGGCTTTAACGGGATCTAATTTTGCTGCTTTAACTGAAGGATAAACCCCAGCTATTATTCCAACAGTTATACTTGCTATTATGATTATTGTGGTTAAAACAGGATCAAATTGAAAAAATTGTTCAACATTAAAATTATTATCTCTGAGTATTTCTACTAGGTAAGGATCAGAGAAGTACATACCTAAATACACTATCAATAAACCTAATAATCCGCCAAAAAACCCGATAAACCCAGATTGGATTAAGAATATGCCAAGTACTTGTAAGTTTGACCCTCCTATTGCTTTAATAATCCCAATTTCTCTTGTTTGTTCATAGATGCTCATTATCATAGTGTTGATTATACCAACCGAAGCAACTATTGCTGAAACTACGGCAAAAAGAAGAAGTGCGAAAGTTAAAGCACTTGTTATATCATTTAAGAAAGAAAGTAAATCATCTGAAGTTATCGCTAAAACCCCATAATCTTCTTCGATTTTATCTTTAATATCAGAGACTATTTCCTCATCAACAGCCGTTATTGAAACTTGAGAAAACCCTATCTCCTTTACATAATCTTCTCCAGAATCAAAATCTCCTAGATCAGCTAAAAGAACTTTTGCATCGTTTGCAGTTAAAACTAAATCATTTCTATCCATACCTATATCAAAAACGCCACAAATCTGATAAGAATATTCCTTCTCGTCAAAACCTCTTGTTTGGGTTGAATATATTGACCCTGCAAAAGGCGAAAGAGTTACTTTTTCACCAAGTAAGTCTGTTGGCTCTACATCGTAGAAACTTGAAACGCGCTTTGAAACGTACACACAACCATCTTCTAGTACTTCGTCTCCTGCAATAAATTCCCCTAATATTGGATCTGTGCTATATGCATTCCAGCCACTAATTATGGCATTTTCCATTTTTCTTGAGTATTCTTCAACTTGAATTTGTAAGTTCATTATCACAAAAACCCCTCTCGCTTCCTCAACACCTTCTATTGCTTCTATTTCTTCTAAAAATTCTTTATTCATAACAACAGGCTCTTCTTCGTTTTCATCCTCACCATTTTCATCTATTTCTGCCATAGACAAAAATCCAAGATCTTGCTGTTGTGTTAAAAATATTTCATTGGGTCTAAATCTGCTGGTAAACTCGTTTGTTAGCATGTTATCTAGCCCTTGCATACCGAATATGATAAAGCTAAGTAATACAACAGAAATTGTGACACCAAGACTTGTTAAGAAAGTTCTTAATTTGCGTCTAAAAACTATTTGTAATGCATATTTAATCATTTTTTCCTCTTTCCATCTAATAATTCAATTTTATTATTCAAATGTTTACCTATACTCAAATCATGGGTTACAATAATTAAAGTAGTTTTTTCTTCTTTATGTAATTCAAGTAGCAAATCAACTATTTGTTTACCTGTTTTACTATCAAGATTTCCTGTAGGTTCATCTGCCAAGATTATTCTAGGATTTGTCATCAAAGCCCTAGCTATTGCGACTCTTTGAGCTTCACCTCCAGAAAGTTCATTTGGGCGATGTTTTCTTCTTTTTGTTAAACCAACTTTCCTCAAAAGATATTCCAATCTTTCGTTTAATTCTTCTTTATTCTTTTGTTTTCCAAAAATAATAGGCAATTTAATGTTTTCCTCAACTGTTAGTGATGGGATAAGATAAAATTGCTGGAAAATTGTTGAAACAACATGCCTGCGATAGTAATTAAGATCGTATTTTTTTAAATCTTTATTATTAATAATTACTTTGCCACTATAGTCTTTGTCTAAACCACCTAAAATATTTAAAAGCGTAGATTTTCCAGAGCCTGAAGGCCCAATAACAGCCCAAACTTCTCCTTCTTTTATCTTACAATCAAAACCTGCAAGAGCATCTACAATGTTTTTTTTACCGCGTATATATTTTTTCGTTAAGTTTTGAATTTTTATCATATTCTCTGAAATTTTTTATCTAGTTCTTTTTTCGAAATCTTCCAAATAATTGGCCTGCCATGAGGACAGGTAGTAGAATTATCGCATTTTTTAAGCTGTAAAAGAATTTCTTTCATTTCTTCTCTACTTAAATGCTGTCCTGCTCTTACACTGGCATGGCATGCTATTACAGAAATCATATCTCCTTCTAATTTTTCAACATCTTTTTGAGATTCTGATTCTGATATTAAATCTTTGAAAAATTTTTCAAAATCTGAATTTACTAAAATACTAGGAACTTCAGAAATTTTAATAAAGTTATTTTTGATCTCAAATTCAAAACCAAAAGATTTAAAAACATCCTTGTTTTCTTTTACAAAAAGAATTTCTACATCAGAAAGCTCTATTTCCAACGGAATGAGCAAGTTTTGTATTTCTACAGTATCTTTTTTGTATTGCTTTTGGATTTTTTCATAAAATATTCTTTCTGAAGCAGCGTGTTGATCCACAATCCAAATTTCATTCTCAAATTGAACAATAATGTACATGTTGAAAATTTGGTAGTAAGCAAACTGCTCTTGTTGTTCTTCCTGTTCACTTTCACTGAAGAGATTTGCATTAGGTAAGGAGTCTACCCTATTTTTTTCAACTTCTTTATTTTTTAATAGTTGTTCAGAGAATTTTAAACCTGAACTAACATTGTAACTCGATTGTTTTTTGTAATTAACTTCTGAGGGTTTATCTCTAAACGTTGTCGTTTCTTGTACAGAGTATTCTTTTAATGCTTGTTTTATTGCTTCTTCTACGGCTGAATACACTCTAAATGGGTTCATAAATCGCACCTCTTCTTTTTTAGGATGTACGTTTATATCAACAAGAGAGGATTTCATTTCAAGATTTATTATGAATGGTACTTTTTTGCCTTCTGGTATGAATCTAGAAAACCCCTCAGATACAGCTCTAACTACACCACTGTCATAGATAGGTCTTTTGTTTATGAACATGTATTGATGGATAGTTTTGTTGAAGTTGTGCTCTGGACGAGCTACATACCCTGTTATTTTCATACCCTCTCCATCAAAGAAAACAGGTAACATATTTTTTGTAAAATCACCCTTTAGTACATTAGCTATTCTTGCACTAAGATCTTTTGCTTTAGGTAGGTTGTAAAGTTGTTTGTTGTTATGAGAAAAAGTGAAATGTATCTCTGGATATGCTAGAAAATATGGTATTAAAATCTCCAAAATTTTCCTGTATTCTGTACTTTCTGCACGCAAATATTTTAATCTTGCGGGGATATTCTTAAAAAGATTTTCGACGATAATTGTTGTACCTGTATCTCTTGGACTTTTTGTCGGTTCAGAAATGTCAATTCCTTTGCCCGTTACTTTGTAAGCGAAATTTCCACTTTTTTCTTTTGAAATCATGGACACAGACGCGACAGAAACAATGGTTGAAAGAGCCTCACCTCTAAAACCCATTGAAAGTATTTCATTCAAATCTTCGAGATTTTGTATCTTACTAGTTGTATGTGCTTCGAAAACCTTTGCCAGGTCTTTTTTATCTATACCAATACCGTTATCGGAAATTTCGATATAGCTAATTCCACCATTTTTTATCTTTATATCAATTTTGTCAGATTTTGCATCTATGGCGTTATCTAAAAGTTCCTTCACTACAGAAGAAGGCCTTTCAATCACTTCACCAGCTGCAATTTGATTGACAACTTCTTGAGAAAGTTTTTGAATCATAGGTGAATTATAGAGGGTTTTGGT
>SLSN01000076.1 GCA_007130415.1 Patescibacteria group bacterium | reverse complement strand
TACACCATACAATCAGCTCAATGTATAGAGAAAGCAACATTACAACAATAGAGATTAGGTTTAACCCTATGTTGCGAAATAATGAAAATGAGCATGATTTAGATAAAATCATTCTTGCTGCAATCATTGGTATGAAAAAAGCATGCCTAGACTACCCCGTAAAAGCTGGATTAATACTAATGATGGATAGAAGGTTTAATGCAAAAATGAATCGTATAATTGCCGAAAAGGCTGTTTTCTTTAAAAACGATGGGGTTGTTGGCCTAGATTTAGGCGGACCTTTAAGACACGACTTCAAAATTAATGAAGTTGCACCAACTTTTAGACTGGGTAGAAAAGAAGGCCTTAAGCTTACTTTTCACACAGGTGAAGTAACAGGGACTGAGGAGATGTGGGAAGTAATGGATAAGATAGCTCCAGAGAGAATAGGTCACGGAGTAAAAGCCGTTGATGATCCTAAGCTTTTAAAACATCTAGCAAAAGAAAAAACTGTGCTTGAAGTATGCCCTACTTCAAATATCAAAACTTCAGTTTTTAGAAACTGGACTAGCTTTAAACCTGTATTCAGAAAATTAAATGAAGCTAAAGTCCTCTATACCATTAATTCTGATGGTCCAGTTTTTCTAAAAACTAATGTTATGGAAGAATTCAAAAAACTACTAAAGCACAATATCATTAAGAAAAGCGATATTGTTAAACTAACAGAAACAGCCCAAGAAGCTAGCTTTATTAAAAAATAACTTACCAAATTTTACACTTACTTTTGTCTGTGACTTGCCAAGAATATGGGAGAAGTTCTTCGAGTCGAACCTTTTTGTTATGCTCAATAATTATTTCAGTATCTACATTACGAGCATCAAGAAGATTGATAAGTTCCCTACATCTACCACAAGGAGGTAGTACTCTATCACTTCTTGCAGCTACAATGGTTTTAATATGAGTTTCGTCTGTTTTTGTAATCATCTGGGAAATAGCAGTATGTTCTGCACAAAATCCAATACCACAAGCTAAATCAAGATTAACACCAACAAAAGTTTTTCCTTTTTCAGTTATCAATGCACAACCTACCTCTTTTACAAAGCCACCTCGTATTGCTTTTTCAGACACTAGGGATTTTGCTTTTTTAATGAGTTTTTGATCTTGTTTTGTGAGCAGCATATATTCATAATATTAGAAAAGGGAATCCTTTTCAACTCTTTTCTCTAATTTCTTCTTTTCTTCCTCAGTATCATCTACAGAGTCCAACTTAATCATATCTACTCTCTTTCCTAATTGATTAACTCTAGTAGTGCTAACTTTTTGATATTGACTATCCAAGCTTTTAATTCTCTCTCCCACTTTAAGAAATTCCTCTTGGAATTTTTCAAATTCCTTTTCAAAAGATTGAACGTGACCAATAACTTGGCGGATGTTTTTTTGATATGAAAAGTTTTGATATGCTTGTCTTACCATTCTCAATATTGCGGTGAAACTAAAAGGGCCAGCAAGAACAACTTTCTTTTCCATTGCTTCCTTCCAAACATCATTTAATTTGTCATAGATGTAGGAAAAAACCATCTCGTTTGGAATGAAAAGAATCACAAAATCAACAGTATTGTCATCTGGATTAATATAATCTCTAGTACTAACCTCTTTTATTTTCTGCCGAACATCCTTTTCGAATTTTTTCATATAATTAGCTTTTTCTTCTTCAGTTTCAGCTTCTGTTACTTTTTGTAGATTTGCATATGGAAATTTAGAATCAACATTTATCTTCGTTTTGTCAGGAAGATAAACACAAAAATCTGGCCTTGTTTCAGCACTGGTTTGCTCTTTGTTTACTTCATAATCTACTCCTCTTACAAATCCTGACATTTTCAAAAGCTCATCTGCAATTTGTTCACCAAATGCTCCTCTGAGCTGATTATTTGAAAGCATGTTTTTCAAATTTTCTGTAGTAGTTGAAAGCTGGGTGGTAACTTTTGAATATTCTTCTAATTTATTCTTCAATTCCATGAATGAACCAACTCTGTCTTTTTCTGACTCATTTAATGTTTTTTTGCTTTCCTTAAGATCTTCCTGAATAGCCTTCACCAGTCTTTCAATTTCCATTCTTTTTCCTTCAAGATCCGTTTTTATCTGCTTCTTTTCAGAACCAAGCTTTTCATCAGCCATAACTATTAATTGCTCATTCGCATTTTTCAAAACATCAGGCATTATCTCCTTCATCTTCGCATCAAGAGAATCTGAAAGTTCACTGTTGAGATCCTTTATTTGCTTTGAGGATTTTATGTTAAAAAATATTAACAAACCAACAACAATTAAAAAAACAGCTCCAGCTAGAATCAACTCCATTGAAAAACTCTTAAAAGATTAAATAGCTATTTGTTTACCTTTCTACCGTAAACAATGTATGCAAAAAGTAAGACCAATATGACACCACCAATAATTGCAGAGAGTTCAATAATTCTATTTTGAACAAAATCGTCGTCTTCTTCTACAATCTCTGTTTCTTCTTCTACGTCTTCTTCAGCTAGAACACCAAGGACTTCAGCTTCTCGCTCACTTTCTCTAACGTAATCAGAATCAAGTACTTGTGAATTTAGAGAAGAAAATGAAAAGGAGAAAAAGACCAGGAGAGCTAAAATTAACGTAATGTATTTCATGGCAGTATACCTCTTAAAAATATACTATATATGAAATGCATTTTACTACAAAAAAAAAGTTATGACAATTTTAGAAAACTTTGCTCTTGACTACCCGTCTGCCTTGCCGTATCATGTACATATATGTCCGTAACTAGAAACACAACAAAACAAAAAATATTGTTACAAACAGATCAGAGAATCTTTACAACATCTGATTTAGCCTTGCTTTGGGAAATATCTAACAGAAATTCCCTGCTAAAAACGATAGAGAGATATGTGCAGAAAGGAATCCTCTTTAGGATTTACAAGGGTCTGTACTCTACTTTACCTCTGAAAAATTTAAATGTGTATGAGATTGGTTGTGCCATAGGAGGGTCATTTTCGTACATATCCACAGAAACTATTCTTGCTAAAAACGGTATTATTCTGCAAGATATTAAAAAAATCACTTTGTTTGGTAGGAAACAAAAGGAAATTGTTGTTGGAGAAACAACCTATCTATGTAGATATTTAAATAACCAATATCTTTTAAACAGAGCTGGTATTACAGATGAAAAAGGCTATGCAATAGCCAGTGTGGAGAGAGCCTTAGCAGATATTAGGCATATTAATCCTCATTTCTTTGTAGATAATGAGTTGTCCGTAGATGAAAAAAAAGTAAATACATTAGCTAAACAAATTGGATATCATGATAGTTCCAAGTAAAAAAGACATTCGTCATAAAAATCAACTCTTTTTAATTTTAAGAGAAATTCTTCAAGACCCTCTCCTTTCTCAAAATTTGATGTTTAAAGGTGGTACATACGCAAGTCTAAGAGGTATTTTGCAAAGATTCTCTGTAGATTTAGACTTTGATTTACCTGAAAAGGAGAAAAATGAAATTATTAGAAAAAGATGTTATGAAATGTTTAAAAAATTAAATCTTGAAATTAAAGACGAGAGTAAAAACCATCTACAGTTTTTTTTAAAATATGATGCACCTGAAGGAGAGAGAAATACTTTAAAGCTTGAAATAAATGATGATGTTAGTAGGTACAATATTTATGAAAAAGTTCTTCTTAAACAAATAAATATGTATTGTAATGGACATACCCTAGACACCATGTTTGCAAACAAACTTGTAGCATGTAAAGCCAGATTTGACAAAAACAGAAAAATTGCAGGAAGAGATTTTTATGATATATATCAGTTTTTTTTACAAGGTATAGATATTAACAAAAAGGTTGTAGAGAACAGAGTGAATATGGGGTACACAGAATATTTAAAAGCTTTAATTCCTTTTATCCAAAAAAACTTAACAAAGAAATTACTTAATCAAGATTTAAATCCACTAATGGAACAAAAAGAACTAAATAGCTTTTTACCACATATTAAAGATAGCTTAATTACATTTATTCAAGATGAAATAGCTAGAGAAAAAAGTTCTGAGATTTAAGTCTGTGAAGGTATGGTGGGCACTGAGGGATTCGAACCCCCGACCCTCTCGGTGTAAACGAGATGCTCTAGCCAACTGAGCTAAATGCCCACGATGGGAGTATTTTACTACAAAAGAAGATATAAATACAAATACTAGATGCACAC
>SLSN01000042.1 GCA_007130415.1 Patescibacteria group bacterium | reverse complement strand
GAACTTCTTTCTATGGTTCCAACTTCTGCACATGCTGAGGAGTATGGAAAGATTGTTCGAGATGCCCATGTTAGGCGTTCGTTAATTTCTGCATCTGCTAAAATTACGGAGCTGAGTTTTGATGAGGAGAAAGGGATTGGGGACGTGGTTGATAATGCTGAGGGCTTGCTTTTTGGTATTGCTCAAGAGGGTATTAGTACAGCTTTTGTTCACATAAAAGATTTGCTTAAAGATGCATATGAAAGAGCAGAGAGGGCAGATAGGGAAGAGGCTTTTTTGGGAATTTCTTCAGGTTTTAAAGATTTGGATAATCTCCTTGGAGGTTTCCAGAAATCAGACCTAATAATTCTAGCTGCGAGACCTTCTGTTGGTAAAACTTCTTTGGCTTTAGATTTTCTTCGAACTGCTGGCCTTTCTGACAAGAAAAAAGTGGTTTTGTTCTCACTAGAAATGTCCAACACTCAAATAGTTGATCGTCTTTTAGGTATGCAAGCTGGCGTGCCTTTTTGGGATATTCGTACTGGAAATATGAATGATGAAAAATTTGTAAAGCTTGCAGATTCTATGGGACAGCTTGCGGATGCTGACATATATATTGATGACAAACCAGGGCAATCGATACTTGAAATTAGGACTAAAGCTCGAAGATTAGCACTTGAGCAAGGAGTTGATCTTGTAATAGTTGATTATTTGCAGCTTATGCATGGTACCAACAGGGATAACAGGGTGCTAGAGGTACAGGAAATTTCTCAAGGTTTAAAAAATTTGGCTAGAGAATTAAAAGTTCCAGTATTGGCTCTTTCTCAATTGTCTCGAGCTATAGAGCAAAGGCAAACACGTAGACCTCAATTATCTGATTTGAGGGAATCTGGTTCTATTGAACAAGATGCTGATGTTGTGATGTTTATAGATCGTGAGGAAACCTATAACCCAGATACAGAGAAAAAAGGTATAGGGGAGCTTATTGTCGCAAAACATAGAAATGGTCCTACAGGTATTGTAGATTTAGCTTTTGTTAAAGAAATTGCGAGTTTTAGAAATTTGTACAAAGAAAAGGGTGATAAGTAAAAAAGCTTTCCTTCAAGCCTTCTTTAGTGTTATAATTCCAATAATTGAGGTCAAGTGGTGGAACTGGCAGACACGCGGGACTCAAAATCCCGTGCTAGTAATAGCGTGAGGGTTCGATTCCCTCCTTGACCATATTTTAAAATTAAACGGGATTTTGCTTATGGAAGACTTTATACTAGATTCTGTTACCTTTATTGGTAATATAGACTTTTCTTTTGTCTTGAGAATGTTTTTTTATGTTTACCTTTTCTTTTGGATTATGGTTGTCATTTGGGTTTGGTTTGATGCTTCTGAGAGGTCTTCAAATGTTCCTTTTAAAGTTTTTAGTGTGACAATAACATTGCTTTTTAATGTTTTTGGCCTTTTGATATATCTTCTTGTAAGGCCTGTGGATTCTTATGAGGAGAGATATTTAAATGAGCTAGAAAAGAAGTATTTGCAGCTTGAAACTTCTGGTATTATGCAATGTCCGGAGTGTAGCTTTGATTTAGAGCCTGGTTTTGTAGTTTGTCCTAGGTGTGGTAAATCTGTAAAAGTGAAATGTGATAACTGTAATGAGTATATTGATAATCATTGGGAATTTTGTGCATATTGTGGTGTAGAAAGAGAAGTCCCAGAGAATCTGCTAGAAGGATATATTCAAGAGACTGTGGAAGAGGAATATGTTCCTAAAGATTATCACTCTGCTTTAAGAAAATGTGTTTTTAAAGTTGGAGAGAAACAAAACGAGTGTATTGAAAAAGCTAGAGAATTTTTTCGAAATGCAATGAAAGTACGTAGTGAGGGAAAAGAAGAAGTGAAAAAGGTTAAGAAGAGTAAAAGCAAGAAAAAAACTAAAAAAAGAAAGAAAAGAAAGTAGGTTTTTTTATGTTATGGTAAACTTTTAATATGGATCAGTTTTTGGAAACAATTATTAATGTTATTAACCAAATTGGTTTTTGGCCACTTTTTATACTAGGTCTCTTTTTAAGTTTGTTCTTGTTTTGGAAAGAGTCTTACTCACACAAAGATCGAAACTCTGTTTTTGATATGTGGCTTTTTACTATCCTTTTTGCAATGTTTTGGGCTAGGTTCTCATTTATAATTGCGAATTGGGAACTTTTTGAATCACTTCCTTGGGCTTTAGCTCCATACGAAAGATATGGAGAAAATATATATTTCCTCAGATTATTACCATGGAGATTTTTTGATTTGCGAGATGGAGGTTTCCTTTTCACCAGCATTTTTTCTGCATATATTTTGTTTGCATTTCTTTACAACGTTTTAGTTAAGAGATGGAATTGGAGGGAAATGTTCTTACCTGTCATTTTATCTGCTGAGGTTTTGCTTGTTTTTGTTCTAATTGTTTATGGTGCTCTTGCCGGCTTTGCAGACATTGTTTTAGGTGGTTTCATAATAGGGGGTGTAATTCTTGGATTTTTGTCGATAATTATGTTCCTTCGGTGGATGTTAAAGAAGAATTATATGGTAGAAATACTTCCGGGGTTAATAAATTTTGTGGTTATGATTTTTATTGTGGTATCCTTTGCTTTAATAACTCGTTTGTTTCTTTCCTACGATATTAGTCCAATTGATAGGGTAAATGTTTTTGTTATGAATATTACTGGTGTTGTATTAGCTTTCTACTTTATATTCGTTGAAAAAAGAAAGAAAAACACAAAGGAGAGTATCATCCTTGGAGGTAGTAGAAGTTCGGTTGTTATGAATGTTAATAAGCCGTTTAAGGAAAAAGATGGGGAAAATTAAAATCTTTCTAAAGTTTCTTTTGTTTTTTTCAATACTTTCTTCTCTTTTACACTTGTACGTATCCTTTTTCGCTCAAGAGTTTTGTTTTTGGAACAAGGGTATTATATTTGGTATTGCGGATTTCTTGGACCCATACCTTCTTTCACTTTTCCTTACACTTTTTCTCATTTTCGCAATTTATGCCCTTTGGAAACCATATCCTAAATATTGGGAAGTTTTTGCTGTACTTGGTATTTCTTCTTTCACAAATATATTGGATCGGTTAGTACATGGTGGAGTTTGTGATTACATTGATATCAAAATCTTTTTAAACTTTCCAATCTTCAATTTAAATGATATCTTTATATCTACAGCATTAATAATTATTTTACTAATGATTTTGTATGATACGGCATTTGGTAAAGGAGGGGGAGAATAATTTGCGTCTAGATAAGTGGGTTAGCGTTTTACTAAGTGATATTTCTCGTTCTTTTATTTCAAAAAATGTTAAAGATTTTGTATTGGTTGATGGAAAAAATGTTAAACCTTCATACCGTTTAAAGCAGGGTCAGAAAGTTGAAATTAACTCTAGAGGTATTAAAAAAAAGTATGCAGAGTATTTAGAAATGGAAGATTTGGAGAGTAAGATTTTTCCTCAAAAATCAAGTTTAAATATTGTGTGTGAAGACACTAACTATATTGTTTTAATCAAGCCTCCTGGTCTTGTAGTTCATCCAGGTATTGGACATAGAGAGAATACATTGGCTAACTATGTAAAAAACTATTTGATGGAAAAAGGGGAATATGATATTGAGCTTAGTAGGGCAGGTATAGTTCACAGGTTAGATAAGCCTGTAAGTGGTTTGATTGTTTTTGCAAAAAACAGAAAGTTTCAAAAATATCTTTCTGAGCAATTTGAAAAACATGAAGTTCTTAAAATATATTATGCACAGTATCATGTATTGGGAGGTCAAAAAATATTCAACAATTTTGAAAGAGTGGATGCTGTTTATGATGTGATTGAAAAATACAAAAAAGATTTAGACTTAAATTTAGAAAAATGGCTAGAAGTTAGTGGTACAATGAAGAGAGATCCATCCAATCGTAAGAGAATGCTCTTTCAACGTAATATGGACAATGAAAGACTTAGATATGCTCAATCATATTTGTTGCCGTTGAGTGAAAAACGAATGTGTGTTTTAATTAAGACGGGTAGAATGCATCAGATAAGGGGGACGCTTAGGAGTTTAGGTGTTGTTTTGAAAGGAGATAAGTTGTATGGATACAAAGGTGAAGAGACTCAGGAAATAGGCCTAAGTTCGGTTGTTTTGGGTTTTACTGATATGGATGGAGAAAAAAAAGTTTTTAATATATTAAATAGTATAAATGGCTAAATCTGTCCGCTACAAATTGAATAGAAAT